>NZ_JBFRRH010000036.1:10045-14531 GCF_041472995.1 Vibrio sp. 10N.261.46.A3
AAGCTCTAAGCTCTAAGCTCAAGCTCTAAGCTCTGAACCCAAAGATATAAATTCTAGACTCAATTTATTTCCAATAATGATCACTAAAGCGCCACACAGGCGCTTTAATTATTTGAACACAATTTAATCACTTCAGCATATTGACTCTGAGTACGTTCTTTCAGTACCATCCCACCATCATTTCAAAAGAGAATAACGCCATAATGAAGTACTAACATCCTGACATCCGATTTATTTTTATAAAAATCATTTGGACACTCGGGGTTAGTGGGCGTTACTTCGTCATCTACTTTTGCGACAAATCAAGCTCTTAAAGATCCGTTTTTTGACAAACAAACATCTTTAAGATCAGCACCTTAAAGACAGAAATCAGATCAGCACTCTATTTCCTATCTTTGATTGGCATACTACCTAAGTAACGTCTTTGGCGATCTATACATAGAATTCTGTGTAGGGTTCTGTATAGAAAAAGCGCCTCACCCCTTTTACTCGTTACACGTAAAGGGAGGTATTTCTATGCCTACTATATTAGCCAACAATCTCTCATTCCAACTCGATACTGGTGAGTGGTTATTCAAAGAGATCACCTTTAATTTGAGCACACGCCTCACCGGCTTAGTCGGAAGAAATGGGGCTGGAAAGTCATTGTTGCTTTCATTACTCGTTGGACAAAAACAGCCCACAACGGGCAGTGTTTCGCGCCAAGGTTCAATCGGCTTTTACTCTCAGTTACCATCAAAGCTACTGGATACCAACATCACCATCGCTGACTTCTTAGGGCGCACCGAAAAGTTAGAAGCATTAAGCGCCATAGAACAAGGTAGCTGTGAATTGCAGCACTTCAATATCATTGGTGATGATTGGGATCTAGAGGCATGTACCCAGCAGTTGCTAGGTACATTAAAGATCACTAGTGATTTGAACACGCCCTGTTGCTCTTTGAGTGGTGGACAACTCGCCTTGCTACAGCTTCATCATCTGTTCGTATCAAATAACGACATACTGATCCTCGATGAGCCTTCAAACCATTTGGATAACGACGGACGCAATTGGCTACTCGAACAATGCCAAATGTTTGAAGGCAAAATACTAGTCGTCAGCCATGATCGCAGCTTATTGAGGCAAATGGAGGGGATATACCACCTCAACAACTTGGGCGTACGTTTCTATAAAGGAAATTATGATGATTACTTCAAACAAGTGTCCAGTCAAAGCGAAGCGCTAGACAAACAGATTGCGCATCATCAGTCCGAAAAGAAACGACTCGAGCGTCAAGCTCAAGCCAACAAGGAAAAGGCGCAACAGCGAGAATCTCAGGGAAACCGACTCAGAAAGTCAGGTAGCCAACCCAAGATCTTATTGGATGCGATGAAAGATAAAGCAGGACAAAGCCAAGCCGCGTCTGCGACAAGCCAAAGGAATGTCATTGACCAAAACCAACATAAACTTCAGTCGCTTAAAAAACAGAAGGAACGGCTGAAACCACAAGCTTTGTATCTACAGCAAATTAATAGCAGTAAAAAGAGCTCTTTGTTAACCGTTGAAAACTGCCGCCTTATTTACGGCTCTGGTGCGCCCATCAGTTTCTCTTTATCACAAGGGGAACGGTGTTATCTAACCGGTGCTAATGGGTGTGGAAAGTCGACACTGTTAAAAGCGATTCACGGTCAACACACCAATTATAAAGGCTCGATTAAGCGCTTGGGGGCGACCGTCTATTTGGACCAACACTTTGGCCTGTTAGACACCAACGAGACGATGTTCGATAGCTTAATGACGCACAGCTTTGGATTAACAGAGAGCGACGCGCGAACCCTGCTAGCAGGAATTGGATTCAGGCGAGAGTCTGTATATCGCAAAGTCGCTCACCTCAGTGGTGGCGAGAAAATGAAGCTGGCGATGTTGATCGTCAGCCATAAACAGGATGCCCCGCTTCTTCTACTTGATGAACCAGACAATCACTTGGACATAGACTCAAAGCAAATATTGGCTTCGGCTCTGCGTGAATACCAGAGTGCATTCATCTTGGTCAGTCATGATAGCGATTTTGTTGAGGAAGTCGGCGTTAGCCAAAACCATATAAAGCTTTAGTCCATGCCCCTAAACCTTGAGTCTTAAGCCTGTTAGGCGAGCTTCATTACTGATGCTCGCCTTTCTCGGTTGAGACAAGTAAACTACGCGCCTCGAACATCTATTCATAAGGCTAAGGTTTGCATACTCTAGAACAATTAAAATCAGGGCAACTTAAAGGTATTAAGCGCTTAAAACTATCAGAAGGTCTCACCGAGTTTCCTCTAGAAATCATTGAGCTTGCAGATTCTCTTGAGATCCTAGACCTTTCAGGTAATCAGCTGTCAGACCTACCAGCCGAGTTATCAAAGCTAACTAACCTGCGTATTATCTTCGCGTCGAATAACCTGTTTACGCACCTGCCTGATGTTCTAGGTACTCTTCCTAAGCTCGAAATGGTTGGCTTCAAAACCAACCAAATCAAAACCGTTAGCGAGCAGTCTCTGCCGACTCAACTACGTTGGTTGATCCTGACAGACAATGAGATTGAGGTTCTGCCTAGCTCACTAGGTGAAAGACCGCGGCTACAGAAACTGGCATTGGCGGGTAACAAGATTCGCGTGTTACCAAAAAGCATGGAAAACCTATCCAACCTTGAGCTAGTTCGTCTGTCTGCAAACCAACTGATTGAATTCCCTGAGTTCCTTATTAAGCTACCAAAGCTGGCTTGGTTAGCGTTTGCGGGTAACCCATTCTGCAAACACCCGAGCAGCTTAGATAGCGTGCCCGCAGTAAGCTCGCAATGCTACTCACTGAATCAAGTACTTGGTCAAGGTGCGTCTGGCGTAATTTCACATGCTAACTGGGTGAACGGTGATTTTGATTTCCCACAGGAAGTCGCTGTAAAAGTATTTAAAGGTGAAGTAACAAGCGACGGTTACCCACACGATGAGCTCGAAGCTTGTTTGCAGGCTGGTTATCATAGCAACCTAGTGAAGTCGATAGCTCAAGTCGATGAACCAGACTATCTCGCATTAGTGATGGAGCTTATCCCAAGCAACTATTACAACCTAGGCTTACCCCCTACTCTTGAAAGCTGTACTCGCGATACGTTCAATGAAGGCTTCGAGCTTTCAATTGCTCAGATTAATAGCATTACCGAACAGATGGTTGATGTGTTTGAACACCTTCATGCCAACAAGGTCTGTCATGGTGATCTATACGCTCACAACACTTTGGTTAATGAACAAGGTCAGATGATCTTTGGTGACTTTGGCGCTGCGACTATCTACGGCTACCTAACTGAAGAACAACAACAAGGTATTCGTCGTATCGAAGCTCGCGCATTAAAGTACTTTATTGAAGACCTACTGACGATTTGTGCAAAGCAAGATCAAGACAGCGAGCTTTATACTCGATTGGCGAACTTCGAAGCTTAATAGAAGTATTCAGTCAGATTGAAAACAACAAAGCCAACATCACTGTTGGCTTTGTTATTCTTGGAACATCACTTATTTTAATGGACAAGCAAGGTCGGTTAAAAGGGATTAACGCTCAGCCTGCACCAATTTCAAATACGAGTGCAGCTCATCATTTTTATATTCCACCGCAGAGTGAATATTAAGATCAGCACGAGCCACAACAGAAAACTGGTAGCGATTTTCACCCTTCAAAATCTCGACGTGTAACAAACCATCTTTTAGTTGCCACTGCCCTGTTGTTTCAAATCGATCGAACAAACGATATTCAATCAAAGAACCGTCAGCATTGAAGTGCACTTCAGTGATGTAACCGCCGGGGCAGCTCTTCACCCAAACTCGATTCTCGATATCACTGACCGTAAAGTCACGCTTTGTATCACGCCACGCTAGAAAGCCTTTGCTATCATAAAGAGCAATGTCGAGATCAGTTCTAGAAATTAACGGCTGCTCATTTTGCTCACGACAATAAAGTTGGAGCAAAATTTGCTGAGCTGCACCATTCTGTAATTCACTCATTGTGACTTCCCTTTCTCATTGCTCTGCGTTAGACGCGGTATTGATCAACCAATTCTATTTAAAGCGGGCTACACAAGCTCGTAAGAAACCACATACAGCTGAGAGATACCTGGATAGATATCTTGAATCACGTCTTTCAGTACTTGCAGCGTCATGTTCTCTTGCTGAGCATGGAACTCACCTAAGTCATCAAATAGGATTGGTTCAACGCTGATGATCTTAAGATTACAGAACACACGGCCTTGCTCTAGCGTCGATACTTCCACAACACTACCTGGCTGGTAGTCACGTTCAGATTCATCGCGAATAGTAATCGTCTTCTTGCCAGAAAGGATGTCAGTTTCAAAACGTTCGAAGAACGTCATAGTGGTCGGTGCGGTCATTTATTTCGGTCGCTTAACATTTAAAGGTTAGGTAGATGTTTATATACCAGAATGCCTGTTCAAGCGAATAAAAATTAGATGCGAGATGCGAGATGC
>NZ_JBFRRH010000036.1:15327-36375 GCF_041472995.1 Vibrio sp. 10N.261.46.A3
TGCGAGATGCGAGATGCGAGATTATGGCCAAGCCAAATTACAGGCAATAAAAAAGGAGAACCGAAGTTCTCCTTTTCTTAAACCTTTAAGCTAACTCTAAATTATAGAGATGCTTTCGCTTTTTCAACTAGAACAGCAAATGCTGCTTTGTCGAATACTGCGATGTCAGCAAGAATCTTACGGTCGATCTCGATAGATGCTTTCTTAAGGCCATTGATGAAACGGCTGTAAGATAGACCATTTTGACGAGATGCCGCGTTGATACGTGCAATCCAAAGTTGACGGAATTGACGTTTCTTGTTGCGACGGTCACGGTAAGCGTATTGACCAGCTTTGGTAACTGCTTGGAAAGCTACGCGGTAAACACGTGAACGTGCTCCGTAGTAACCTTTAGCTTGTTTTAGAACTTTCTTATGACGTGCACGAGCTTGTACACCACGTTTTACGCGAGGCATTATGCTTCTCCTAAACTAAACGAATTTATAAACTAAAAAGAATTAAGCGTATGGCATCATACGTAGAACTTGAGCAACTTCACATTTAGGAAGGATCGAGTTCGGACGTAGCTGACGCTTGTTCTTAGTAGTACGCTTAGTCAGGATGTGACGTTTACCAGCGTGCTTAAACTTAATACCACCAGCAGTTTTCTGGAAACGCTTAGCAGCACCTTTGTTGGTTTTCATCTTAGGCATGATGAATAACTCCGCATTGTTGAGTTGTTAATAACATAGTAATTAGGGCGAATAAAACCCCGCAACCTGAGGCTGCAGGGTTCAATTACTTGCAAAGCCGTTAATTACTTCTTTTTAGGGGCCAACACCATGATCATCTGGCGACCTTCAATTCTCGTTGGGAAAGATTCGACTACTGCAAATTCTTCAGTATCCGCTTTCAAACGATTAAGAACGTCAACACCGATTTCTTGGTGAGCCATTTCGCGGCCACGGAAGCGAATTGTTACCTTCACTTTGTTGCCGTCTTCTAGGAAACCAGTCAGGTTGCGTAGTTTTACCTGATAGTCTCCAATATCAGTTCCAGGTCGGAATTTAATTTCCTTGATCTGAACCTGCTTTTGCTTCTTTTTCTGCTCTTTCGCAGCTTTGCTCTTCTCGAAGAGGAACTTACCGTAGTCCATCACACGACAAACTGGCGGCTCGGCGTTAGGGCTGATCTCTACAAGATCCATACCAGCTTCATTTGCAGCTTCCATCGCTTCAGCGATTGATACTACACCAACAGCTTCGCCGTCTGCGCCAGTTAGACGCACTTCACGAACGCCACGAATGTCACCGTTTAAACGGTGCTGGTTTTGTTTGGCCGGTTGTTGGCCACGTCTTCCGCCTTTAATAGCTATTCCTCCAGATTGAGCTTACGGCTTGAAACCTCGGCTTGGATGTATGAAATAAAGTCATCCACTTTAAATTTGCCAAGGTCCTTACCTTTACGTGTACGTACTGCAATTTCGCCGGCTTCCATTTCTTGGTCACCACACACAAGCATGAACGGTACACGTTTCAAAGTATGTTCGCGGATTTTAAAGCCAATCTTCTCATTTCTCAAGTCTGCTTTGACTCTAAATCCACTTTTTTGCAGTTTTTTCGTAATTTCTTGTACATATTCAGACTGTTTGTCTGTAATGCCCATGACAACTGCTTGTTCTGGCGCCAACCACGTTGGGAAGAAGCCAGCGTATTCTTCAATAAGAATACCGATGAAGCGTTCTAGTGAACCTAAAATCGCGCGGTGGATCATAACTGGCGTGTGACGCTCGTTATCTTCACCTACGTAAGTAGCACCTAAACGTTCTGGTAATGCAAAATCGAGCTGCACTGTACCACATTGCCAAGCGCGGTCCAAACAATCATGCAAAGTAAATTCAATCTTAGGTCCGTAGAACGCACCCTCGCCTTCTTGAATCTCGTATGCAATGTCCATTGCCTCTAGCGCTTGCTTAAGGTCAGCCTCTGCACGGTCCCACATTTCGTCTGAACCTACACGCTGTTCTGGACGAGTAGATAGCTTAACAACAATGCTTTCGAAGCCGAAAGTTGTGTAAGTATCGTAAACCATTTCAATACAAGCTTTAACTTCTTGTTGAACTTGGTCTTCAGTACAGAATACGTGAGCATCATCTTGAGTGAAGCCACGAACACGCATAATGCCGTGAAGTGCGCCAGACGGCTCGTTACGGTGACATGAGCCGAACTCAGCCATACGTAGCGGTAAATCACGGTAAGATTTCAAACCTTGGTTGAAGATTTGAACGTGACCAGGACAGTTCATTGGCTTAATAGCGTATTCACGGTTCTCTGAAGAAGTAGTGAACATCGCTTCAGCGTACTTATCCCAGTGACCAGAGCGTTCCCAAAGAACACGGTCCATCATTAATGGGCCTTTAACTTCTTGGTAATCGTACTCAGTCAGTTTTTGACGAATAAATACTTCTAGCTCACGGAAGATAGTCCAACCGTTGTGATGCCAGAACACCATGCCTGGTGCTTCTTGCTGCATGTGGAATAGATCAAGCGCTTTACCGATTTTACGGTGGTCACGTTTAGCCGCTTCTTCTAGACGCACAAGGTGAGCTTTAAGCGCCTTCTTGTCGTGGAATGCAGTACCGTAGATACGTTGAAGCATCTTGTTGTCACTGTTACCACGCCAGTAAGCACCCGCTACGTTAAGTAGAGTGAAGTGCTGACAGAAGCTCATGTTAGGCACGTGTGGACCACGACACATATCGATGTATTCTTCGTGATGGTACAGGCCTGGACGATCGTCTTTAGAAACGTTCTCGTCCAAGATTTCAATCTTGTAAGTCTCGCCGCGAGCTTCGAATGCGTCGCGCGCTTCCTGCCAGCTAACTTTCTTCTTAACAACCTGGTACTTGGTCTTCGCTAGCTCTTTCATGCGCTTTTCGATCTTTTCTAGATCTTCTTGCGTTAGAGAATGCTCAAGGTCGATATCGTAGTAGAAACCGTTATCGATAGTAGGACCGATCGCCATTTTCGCTTCTGGAAAAAGCTGCTTAACCGCGTGGCCTAAAAGGTGAGCACAAGAGTGACGAACGATCTCAAGGCCATCAACCTCATCTTTAGCTGTGATGATTTCTAGGCTTGCATCGTTTTCGATAAGATCACAAGCATCAACACGCTCGCCGTCTACACGACCAGCAATAGTTGCTTTCGCAAGACCAGGACCGATTGATAGGGCAACATCTAGAGTTGATACAGGGTTGTCAAATTGACGCTGACTACCGTCAGGAAGAGTAATAATTGGCATTATTTGTCCTTTACAGTGGTGTTGCACACCAAGCAACACATGAAAATGTTTAATATATGTCTTTCAATCAACGGGTACGCTGATTGGGGATATATGCATAATAAATATACCCACATAGAAGCAAATACAGATGCCCCACTTGTGAGTAGCCGAACATTGTAACGAAATTATATGAAATGACAATGACAGAGCGAAGCCGCAAGCTATCCAACGGCTTCGTTTGGTAAGGTTAACCATGCTGTGGTGACTTACCTACTCTTCTAATCCTCTTGATTACCAAGCTACACCGACTAAACAACTGCACCCTACCTGTTCCGAGTTAACTCATACAACTTACCTCTTACAAACGAGTTATTTAGAACTAAGCTATATAGAAGCAACGGCATGCAGATGAGGTGCATATGGAGAAACGGGCTACTTGTATATCGCTCATACGACCTTTACCGCTAATAATAGCCGCCATGTTTTCTGCGCCAAACGCATGGGCCAACAAAGATTACGGCCCCTTCATCAGTTATACCCAAGCACCACTTCAGTCGGTTCGTCTCACCCCGTCGCTCCGTTCAGGCTTTCCTCTTGAAGAGAATAAAGTTGAAGTATTTACAGCCTTAACTGCCGCGAGTATCTGGGCTCACTCCCACGACTATCATTTAGACTATTATCAAAACCAACTTCAAACAGGCCTACGATGGCAATTGACCAAAGCATGGCAAGTTGAGCTCAATTACCGCTGGTTATACGCCGCCAATAATCATCTCGACAAAATCACTATTAACTTTCACGACCTATTTGGCATCGACCAAGCAGGTCGAGACCAGAAAGACAGACACCAGTTCGACATCTATGCACCAGACCATGGCGTCAATAATCGAGACTTCTCCGGCAACACATTGACTAGCGCTTTCACGCTCTACACCCAATATCAAATCATAGATATAGAAAACCACGGCTTATCTTTTGGCGTCTCCCTTTATCACAACAACGTCAGCCACGGTGCATTTAAGGGAAACAGCACCGAACAAAGCGCTCAACTCAACTATGCATACCAACTTGACATCAATACCTTCTATACAAGCTTAGGGTTAGCGAATCAGTCCAGTAGAGAAGCAGAGAATAGCTTTTCGCATAAGAAGACGACATGGTCATGGATGGGCGGTTATCAACTCACGCTATTTGAAAACCATGAATTGCACCTTGAATACCGTTGGTATGAAGGCGCAGAAGATGGTGACACTGAGTTTTCAGAAGCCGCGAATGAAATGATGTTTGGCTATCGCTATGTGATGCAACGCTCGGCAGTTGAGATATCCATAATCGAGAACATCTTCAACATGGATAATTCCACCGATGTTGCCTTCCAATTGGCCTATCGGCACCAGTGGTAAACCAATTTCAAGACGGGACAGATAGTAGAATCAAAAAAGCCGAACGGTTAAGTTCGGCTTTAGAAATCGTATTGTCTCTATTAATAGACAGAGCGACTACTAACAGATAGATAACTACGCACTCATGATTCTTGATACAGCGTTGCGAATGTCTGAGTCGGCAGCGTTAGCAGGTAAGCTGAATGAGATGTATTGGTCGCCACGGAAGCTCATTGAGCGGTCGATTTCTGCTAGGCAGTGAACCATAGAACCATCTACGATGAATGACAGCTCGATCTCTTTGTTATTCATAAAGCCGCCGCTGCGAAATTCAATCTCTTGGTAACAGCCAGAGCGAGAAGCAAAGCTGTTGCCTTTTAAGAAGCCCTTCTCTACGTCTGCTTTCACCATTGCCATGCCCGATGCTTCCACACCTTGGATAATTTTGGCGACTGTTGGCAGTGGATGAACGGAGATAAAGTCACGGTCTTTAGGATCAATCGCGAAGCCGATATCTAGGTTGGTTTCAACCCACACATGGCATTGATTCATTTGTGCGTTCAACATGGTGACTGGCGTTTCATCATTTAACTTAAGACGAAATGGCACCAATTTGGTTTCACCCGGTTGGATCACGAAAGGCTCTACGGCTTGAATACGACCCAGTGAAAAAGTTTCGTAGCTGGTGCTGTCTTCCGTTTCGACTTTTACTTCTGTGTTGAGAACCAAGTTAATCAGGTCGATTTGTTGCTCAACGTCGCCACCAACAATGTGAACATTGCCAGACAACTCTCCACCTTGGAAAACTTCAATATTATCTAAGACAGTATCAACTTTTGCTGCACCGATGCCCAACGAGGCCTTTAATTTCTTAAACATATTATTTCCCTTTCTAATTATCTGATTTACGAATAGTTATTGCGTGACAATTTGCGACACTTGCCTCACAGAATCAAGCAATTTTCCCCATCTATGTTGAATAAGGTCACATTGCCCGAGGAAATGTTGAAATCGTTAAAAAATCCGTTACTCTATTTGTATAGTCAAATAAGGTTTCATTATGTCGAAAGCGCCGCTCTACCTTCAGATAAAACAGTTCATAGACGACAAAATTACCAATGGTCACTGGCCGGTGGGATATCAAATCACCACCGAACTTGAACTCACCGAGCAGTTCAATGTGAGTAGAATGACGGTCAATAAAGCCATTCGAGATCTTGTGTCTGAAGGTAAGCTCATTAGGAAGCCAAGGCTTGGCACTTTTGTTTGTGAACCCGACGAAAAAGCGCAATCTCCGCTGCTTGATATCAACAACATCGCGCAAGAGATCAAAGACCGCGGCCAAACGTATACTAGCCAAGTTATCAAGCACGATAGTATCAAGGCTGATGAAAGCACGGCTACACGGTTAGGTGTGATGATTAACGCAGAAGTCTTCTATAGTGAAATCATCCATTTTGCGGACAATGCACCGATACAACTGGAAGCACGCTGGGTGAATTCTCAAGCCGCTCCAAAATACCTAGAGCAAGATTTTTCAACTTCCACCCCTAATGAATACCTTTCAAAAAGCTGCCCGTTAAGTGCTATCGAGCACACGGTTGAAGCCATTATTCCAGACTCTCAAATCAGAACGTCACTAAAGCTATCTGAATCAGAGCCTTGCCTTCTTTTGAATAGAAGAACATGGAGCAAAGAACGCCTCATCAGCTTTGCATTGCTCTACCATCCTGGCTCTAAGTACAAATTAAGCTCCAAGATACTCCTAGATTAAAGAACATCATCCTGATCGCCGATCACATTTTTGCAACATCAACTTGATTCGGGTCAGCGTTTAGCCTATTTATTTGTATATACATTTAATGTTTAGCAAAGAT
The DNA here is from genome assembly GCF_041472995.1 of Vibrio sp. 10N.261.46.A3. Classification (NCBI taxonomy): domain Bacteria; kingdom Pseudomonadati; phylum Pseudomonadota; class Gammaproteobacteria; order Vibrionales; family Vibrionaceae; genus Vibrio; species Vibrio sp. 10N.261.46.A3. The sequence continues at coordinate 21,848 of NZ_JBFRRH010000036.1, forward strand.
CTAGGTGATTATGAATTTGATCCTCAAAAACGCACGAGTGGTCTCCATGAGTTCGGGAGCCGACGGTTATCAGCCCTCTTCTCCTCAAGATATCGTTATCGAAGACGGTAAGATCGTGTCTATCTCTTGTTCAAACCATAAGGCTCATGCTTCTGATATAGAACAACCGAGCACTGGTAACTCTGCGGATTACATCACCTATGATTGCAAGAACAAACTCATCACCCCTGGGCTGATTGATTGCCACACTCACCTCGTATTTGCAGGCAATCGCGCCAACGAATTTGAACAGCGTTTGAATGGTGTCTCTTACACCGACATCGCCAAGCAAGGCGGTGGTATTTTAGCGACAGTAACCGCGACCCGCGCAGCGAAAGAGTCTGAGTTGGTTGAAATGGCACTACCTAGACTCGATGGCCTACTAAGAAGTGGCGTAACCAGCATCGAAGTAAAATCTGGCTATGGTTTAACTCTTGAAGATGAGCTCAAGATGTTACGCGCAGCTAAAGCGTTAGAGAATCATCGCCGAATTAAGATCACCACCACTCTCCTTTCAGCACACGCAGTACCGCCAGAATACAAAGAACAACCAGATCGTTACATAGATCTAGTTTGCCAAGAGATCATTCCTAAAGCTGCAGAGCAAGGGCTCGCCGATGCGGTTGACGTGTTCTGCGAATCTATCGGCTTCAACCTAGAACAAACCGAACGTGTATTTGCAGTTGCCAAAGCACATGGGCTAGCGATTAAAGGCCACACTGAACAACTTTCAAATATGGGTGGCAGTGCGCTCGCAGCTAAATACGGTGCACTCTCTGTCGACCATGTTGAATACCTTGATGAAACCGGAGTAAAAGCACTGGCGGAATCGGGCACAATTGCAACCTTATTACCCGGTGCTTTCTACTTCTTGAAAGAGACTCAACAGCCGCCTATCGCCCTACTTCGTGAACACAAGATTCCAATGGCGATCGCGACCGACTTAAATCCCGGCACCTCACCCTTTGCTGATTTATCCCTGATGATGAACATGAGCTGCACCCTGTTTGATACGACACCTGAAGAAGCATTGCGTGGTGTAACTTGTAACGCCGCAGCTGCCATTGGTGAGTCACAAACCAAGGGCAAAGTCGAAATCGGTTATGCCGCAGATTTGGCTATCTGGAACATCGACCACCCTGCTGATCTAAGCTATCAAGTCGGTGTTCCTCATCTGCATAAACGCATTGTTAATGGCGAGGTGTGTCATGACTCAATCTAAATCCAACGGTATCCAAGAGAACGCAACAACCGTGCATAACTTTGTGTGGACCGGACGTAATGATCTTGAAGATGGCGCACTCGGTACTCGCGTTCATCACATTACCAAGCAAGTACAAAGTAGTGACTTAAGTGACGAGCTGACTGACAGCGCTATCGCCTTGGTTGGCTTTGCCAGCGATGCCGGTGTTGCAAGAAATAAAGGACGCGTAGGCGCGAAACAAGCACCTAACTTGATTCGCCAAGCGCTGGCGAATATGGCTTGGCACAGTGACGCACGCATCGCCGATCTCGGTGATATCGAATGCAATGATGGTCAATTAGAAGCCAGCCAAAAACAGTGTGCATCTGTGATTGCCACTGCTCTATCAACTAACAAAGTGATTACCCTTGGCGGTGGTCACGAAGTGGCTTGGGCGTCGTTCCAAGGACTTGCTGAGCATTTACATAAAACTGAACGCCTTGATAAAGATCAGCCAGAGCACAAACCTAAGATAGGCATCGTTAACTTTGATGCTCACTTTGATCTTCGTGAATTTGAAAGCGAAATCGCCGATGTTAAACCGAGCTCAGGCACGCCTTTTAACCAGATAAGTGATTACTGCCACACACATCAGTGGCCGTTTCATTACGCTTGTCTTGGTGTGAGTGCCGCCAGCAATACCAAAGCGCTGTTTAACAAAGCTGACCAACTGGGCGTGTGGTATGAACACGACCGCAACATGACTCAAGTGAATCAAGTCGCTCAACTGGTCAAGTTACAAAAATTCATCGCTGAGTGTGATTACCTCTATCTCACTATCGACCTTGATGTTTTCCCCGCAGCTACTGCGCCGGGAGTAAGTGCACCAGCGGCAAGAGGCGTGAGCTATGAAGCGCTTGCTCCTTTTTTAGAACAGATTTTCCAACACAATGAAAAACTCATTATCGCGGACATTGCAGAATATAACCCGGACTACGATGTCGATGGCCAAACGGCTCGATTGGCGGCTCGTTTGTGTTGGGATATTGCCAGTGCAATGGCCAGCGACTAATCCAGCTATACCGATAACTACAACTACAACGATATAACGTGAAACAGAAGGAATTCCAAAATGACGGAACACCACAACAGTGACCCTCGTCTCGACACGACTCGCGAAATTCGCGCACCTCATGGCACCACTTTGCGCGCTAAATCTTGGTTAACAGAAGCACCACTGCGTATGCTGATGAATAACCTAGACCCTGACGTGGCAGAACACCCACATGCACTGGTTGTGTATGGCGGTATTGGTCGCGCTGCGCGTGATTGGAAATGTTATGACAAGATTGTGGAAGTATTAGAGCGTTTAGAAGATGACCAAACGTTACTTGTTCAATCCGGTAAACCTGTGGGCGTGTTCCCTACTCATAAAAACGCACCTCGCGTACTGATCGCTAACTCGAACCTTGTTCCACACTGGGCGAACTGGGAACACTTCAACGAGCTCGATAAAGAAGGCTTGATGATGTACGGCCAAATGACCGCAGGTAGCTGGATCTACATAGGCTCACAAGGCATTGTTCAAGGTACTTATGAAACATTTGTCGCGATTGCCAAGAAGCACTTCCAAGGTGAAGCAAACGGCAAGTGGGTTCTAACGGGCGGTCTTGGTGGAATGGGCGGCGCTCAACCTCTTGCTGCAACGATGGCTGGCTTCTCAATGATCGCCGTGGAGTGTGATGAATCACGAATCGACTACCGCTTGCGTACTGGCTATGTAGACAAAAAAGCCACCAGCTTAGATGAAGCAATGGCAATGATTAAAGAGTCAGACACGCCAATCTCTGTTGGCTTATTAGGTAACGCCGCAGACGTATTCCCAGAGCTTGTTGAACGCAATATCACGCCTGACGTGGTAACTGACCAAACATCTGCCCACGATCCACTAAACGGCTACTTGCCGCAAGGTTGGACGATGGAGAAAGCCGCACAAGAGCGCACCATTGATGAAGCAAAAGTGGTGAAAGCCGCGAAACAATCGATGGCGATTCAAGTACAAGCCATGCTAGACCTGCAATACCGCGGCGCAGCAACCGTGGATTACGGTAATAACATTCGCCAAATGGCTCTGGAAGAAGGCGTAGAAAACGCATTTGATTTCCCAGGCTTCGTTCCTGCGTATATTCGTCCTTTATTCTGCGAGGGCGTCGGACCGTTCCGCTGGGCTGCCCTATCTGGTGACCCAGAAGACATCTACAAAACAGACCAAAAAGTAAAAGAACTGATTCCAGACAACCCACATCTACACAACTGGCTAGATATGGCGCGTGAACGTATTCAGTTCCAAGGCCTGCCAGCGCGTATCTGTTGGGTTGGATTGAAAGATCGTGAACGTTTAGGCCAAGCATTCAATAAAATGGTCAAAAATGGCGAACTGAAAGCACCGGTTGTTATCGGTCGTGACCACCTAGATTCAGGCTCAGTAGCAAGCCCGAACCGCGAAACAGAAGGCATGATGGATGGATCAGATGCAGTATCAGATTGGCCTCTATTGAATGCCCTTCTGAACACAGCTGGCGGCGCAACTTGGGTTTCTCTGCACCACGGTGGTGGCGTTGGTATGGGCTTCTCGCAACACTCAGGCATGGTGATTTGTTGTGACGGTAGTGTAGATGCATCACAGCGTATTGCTCGCGTACTTCATAATGACCCAGCAACCGGCGTTATGCGTCATGCAGATGCGGGTTACGATATTGCTAAGCAGTGTGCTAAAGAGCAGAAACTTGATTTACCTATGCTAAACGAAGAACTTCGTCGCCTTTAATGTCTGGAGAGAACATGTTGAATTTATTACTTAAGCCAGGACTACTAGGCCTATCTGAACTGCGCAAAATCAGCCGTAGCCCTGTAAACCTGTCACTGGATCCAGCTGCAATCCCTGATATTGAAGCGAGCATGCAGGTTGTCGAGCAGGTGATTGCTGAAGATCGTACTGTGTATGGCATCAATACGGGTTTTGGCTTGTTAGCAAATACCAAAATTGCGCCTGAAGATCTCGAAGTTCTACAGAAAAGTATCGTACTTTCTCACGCAGCGGGCATTGGCAAATTTATGTCTGATGAAACCGTACGCTTGATGATGGTATTGAAGATTAACAGCTTGTCTCGCGGTTACTCGGGTATCCGACTCAAGGTCATCAACGCTCTTATCGATCTTGTAAACGCACAGGTTTACCCATGTGTACCACAAAAAGGATCTGTGGGTGCTTCAGGAGATCTTGCTCCCCTCGCCCACATGAGTACCGTACTGCTAGGTGAAGGTCAAGCACGTCACAACGGCAAGATCATCACGGGTCTGGAAGCAATGCAGATCGCTGGCTTGGAGCCTATCACGCTAGCGCCGAAAGAAGGCCTAGCGCTATTAAACGGCACACAAGCATCGACTGCGTTTGCGTTAGAAGGTCTATTCGCAGCGGAAGACTTGTTCGCTTCTGCGACTGTGTGTGGTGCAATGTCTGTAGAAGCCGCACTGGGTAGTCGTCGCCCGTTTGACCCTCGAATTCATCGTGTTCGTGGTCATCGTGGTCAAATGGATGCCGCGCTTGCTTATCGCCATATGCTTGATCAAAAGAGTGAGATTGGTGAATCACACACTTGCTGTGAAAAGGTTCAAGACCCTTACTCGCTACGTTGTCAGCCTCAAGTGATGGGTGCCTGTTTACAGCAAATTCGTAATTCAGCAGAAACGTTAAACGTTGAAGCGAACTCGGTATCGGATAACCCACTGGTATTTGCTGAAGACGGCGACATTATTTCAGGTGGTAACTTCCACGCAGAACCTGTGGCCATGGCAGCCGATAACCTAGCACTTGCGATTGCGGAAATTGGCAGCCTTTCTGAACGAAGAATGGCACTACTGATTGATAGCGCGCTAAGCAAACTGCCACCTTTCTTGGTCGATAACGGCGGCGTTAACTCAGGCTTTATGATTGCTCAGGTTACCTCTGCTGCTTTAGCAAGCGAAAACAAAACACTGGCACACCCAGCATCAGTCGACAGCCTTCCAACATCGGCAAACCAAGAAGATCATGTATCTATGGCAACCTTTGCGGGTCGTCGACTGCGTGACATGGCAGAAAACACTCGTGGCATCTTGGCCGTTGAATACTTAGCAGCAGCACAAGGCTTGGACTTCCGAGCGCCAAACCTATCTTCACCTCGAGTAGAAGAAGCGAAACAGATTCTGCGTGAAAAAGTGAGCTTCTACGACAAAGACCGTTACTTCTCACCAGATATCGAGCAAGCGAACCTATTGCTCAAATTATCAGTGCACAATCACCTAATGCCAGAAGGTATTCTGTGTAGCTTTTAAGACAGAAACAACCTGAACAACACCCATTAGAGTGTTATATAAACAAGGGCTATTAATTAGCCCTTGTTGCATTGAGCCAAAGACCATATTCCCCTTAAAATCGTCACATACCATCCAACGTATTTATCTAATCGATTGATATATAAGCAAAGTTAACTGGATAGACCATTAGAGCGAAGTTAGTTAGCTATAATCCACCCCAGATTTGATGACTAATAGCGATACTATGTTTCTGACACCTTACTTTTCTACTGAAGACAATCAATTTCAATTCACTCGTGAACAAGCTAGCCACTTTGCTAAAAAAGTAGCCGCTGACTTCAACCCAATTCACGATGAAGACAACAAGCGCTTCTGCGTGCCTGGCGACCTTTTGTTTGCAGTTCTTCTGCAGAAAGAAGGCATCAGCCAAAAAATGCGTTTTGATTTTTCAGGTATGGTTGGTAACGGTATTGCGCTAAGCGTTGACAACAAATGTGAGAAAGAAAGCTCACTGGTTGACGAGAAAGGCAAAGAGTACCTGCACATGTCTTGTGAAGGTGAAAAGAGCCACGACCAAGCATTCATCGAGCACGTAGTAACAAACTACGTTAAGTTCTCTGGCATGAACTTCCCACACATCATGGTTCCTCTTATGGAAGAACAACAAATGATGATCAACTGCCAGCGTCCTCTTGTGATTTATGAGAGCATGGAAGTTGAATTTACTCGCCTAGACCTGTCTCACCCAGAAGTTGAATTCTCTGGCGCGACTTTTGATGTCGAAGGCAAACGTGGCATCGTGACCCTGAACTTCGATTTCAAAGAAGACGGCGAAGTAGTAGGTAAAGGCGTGAAGCGCATGGTAGCAAGTGGCCTTAAGCCATACGACCAAGCTTCTGTCGACGACCTAGTAAACCGCTTCAACGAGCGCAAAGAGATGTTTCTAGCTCAGTTCGCAGCCGCTGCTTAATCAGCATTATTATTTACACCACTCGATGTAAGTAAGCCCTAGAACAAGATCAATAAAGCCCAGCTTGATAATCTCAAGCTGGGCTTTTTATTTTGATTACTAAGCCATTAAGCCTGCTCTCAAATCATCACTAAATCCAGCGCCTAACCTTTTGTTTGTAATCAACATATTCCGCGCCAAATAATTGTTCTAGAGCTCGCTCTTCGGGTTTGATTTGGAAATAATTCATGTAGATTACGAAGCCAAAGCTGAGTAGTACACTGAAGATATTCTGGAAGAAGTAACCAAAGCAAAACAGAAGTATGAATAGCCCTAGATACATTGGGTTTCGCGTGTAACCAAAGATCCCACTGTCCACGACGGCTGAAGCGGTTTCGACTTTGATCGGGTTAACGGTGGTTTTCTGTTTTCGAAATTCCAATATGCCGGATATTCCAATCACACCACTCAATGCGACCCCGATACCTAACACAACCATTCCATAAGGTAATGCCAGTGCTCCTTGGCTCAACTGCTGAGCGCAGAAGTATGATGCTACGAATACAATAATGAACAGTGCAACGGGTGGTACTTTTAATTCTAGAAATTTCATACTTTTCCTTATTAACATTCCTTTGTTAGTTTAGAAAAAAGCCCAGCAATTGCTGGGCTAAATGTATTAGAGAATTTTTGCTAGCGCCTGTAATGGGTGAGCAAGCTTCTCACCTTCAAAACGCTTCACTTGGCTACGGCAAGAATAGCCCGTCACCAAGCAACGATCTTTTGGTAAGTCCTGCATTTGAGGCTTCCAACTTAAACCGTATATGTCTTTCGACATTTGCAACTTATCGACTTCGTGGCCGAAAGTTCCCGCCATACCACAACAGCCGACAGGCACGCTGGTTAACCCCGCACCAAAGTGTTTGAAGATAGTGCCCCACTCTTTTTCAGCGTTCGGCATTTTGGTTTTCTCAGTACAGTGAGCAAATAAGTACCACATTTCTTCACTTGCTGAGCGCGCTTCGAACTCACCTAACGATGGCATTAACCATTCATGCACAGTAAGCACATCAAAGTCGCCGCGCTTGTCACCTAAGATCTCGACGTATTCATCGCGGTAACAAAGCACAAGAGCAGGATCAACACCGACCAAAGGAATTCCGATATCCGCCACCATCGACAAGAAATCCGAAGTCGATTTCGCCTCACGTGCAAATCGATTTAAGAAGCCCTTGATGTGTAGCGCTTTACCATTCGGTTTGAACGGCAGCAGTACCGGTGTTTTGCCAAGCTTTTGAGCCAGAGTGACGAAGTCTTCAATCACCTCTGCATCATAGAAGCTGGTAAACGGGTCTTGAACGATCAGCACATGCTGTTTCTTCTGTTCAGAAGACAAGCCTTCTAAGTACTGTAAGTCGAAGAGCTGCAGCTCTTTACTTGCTAGACGATTTTTTAGCGTAGGCACCGACATCAGTGGTGCATCAACATAACCGACCGTCTTAGCTGTTGCCGTTTGGATCCACTTTTGACCCAATGCAGCGTTCACTACTTTTGGCGCTTTCGCCATCAGCGGCAGCATGGTTTCAATGTTGGCGACTAAATAGTCTTTTGCTGGGCGCTGGTAACGCGAGTAGTAGATATTTAAGAATCGAGAACGGAAACTTGGAACATCGACTTTAATCGGACATTGACTCGCACACGCTTTACACGCCAAACAACCGTTCATCGCCTCATGAACTTCATGCGAGAAATCGTACTCGTGGCGTTTGTTCATCGTGTTACGAACACGCTCAATCATAGTCTTAACGGGTGTGTTGTCTTTCAACGCTTCTTGCTCAAGGTCGAGAATATCAACGCCTTGCTCAGTCAGTTGACGCAACCATTCTCTTACCAAGCCCGCGCGGCCTTTTGGTGAATGACGGCGGTCAGCCGTAACTTTCATTGAAGGACACATTGGCGAGCTAGTATCGTAGTTGAAACACAAGCCGTTACCGTTACATTCCATCGCTTGCTTGAAGCTGTCACGAACTTGTACGTCGATCTGACGGTCGTAGAAACCACGCTTAGTATCAGTAACCTTCACCAATTCAGCATCGCTTTCTAAAGGCGTACAGATCTTGCCAGGGTTCATCTTGTTGTGCGGGTCGAATGCTGCTTTAACACGTCTTAATTCGGTAAATAGCTCTTCACCAAAGAAGTCAGGTCCATACTCAGAACGGAAGCCTTTACCGTGTTCACCCCACATCAAGCCGCCGTATTTTGCCACCAGCTTAACCACTTCATCAGAGACTTCATGCATCAAGGCTTCTTGTATCGGGTCACACAGATCCAATGCTGGACGAACGTGTAATACGCCCGCATCCACGTGACCAAACATGCCGTAGTTCAACTCTTTTGAATCGAGCAACACTCTAAATTCAGAGATGAAATCCGCGAGGTTTTCTGGTGGTACACAAGTATCTTCAGCAAAAGCGACTGGCTTAGCTCGGCCTTTCGCCGCACCTAGCAGACCCACTGCTTTCTTACGCATGTTGTAGATTCGGCCAATGCTCGCCAAATCGCTACAGACTTGGAAACCAATAACGCCGGCTTCTTCGCTTTCAACCATGGTTTCAAGGCGTGCAGTCAGCGCTTGAACTTGCTGTTCAACTTCCGCTTCATCTTGGCCTGCAAACTCAACCATGTTGATGCCAAGCATCTCTTTGTTTGGAACGTCAGTCAGCAGGTCGCTCACGGTGTGCCAAACAATGTCTTGCTTCGCTAGGTTCAATACTCTTGAATCCACCGTTTCAACAGACAGTGCTTTCGCTTCTACCATGAACGGCGCGTTACGTAGCGCAGAATCAAACGTGTTGTATTTCACGTTAACCAGTGTGCGCGCTTTTGGAATCTTGGTTAGATTTAACTTTGCTTCTGTGATGAATGCTAACGAGCCTTCAGCGCCACATAGAACGCGAGTCAGGTCAAAGCTGTCATCTTGCTCGTTGATTGCGTTCTTTAGGTCATAACCTGTTAAAAAGCGATTCAGCGGAGGGAATTTATCTAAGATTTGAGCGCGCTTGTCTCGACAAACCGCTTCAGTCACCGCAAGTGCATGGTGAGCGAACTCACCCTCAACAGGTAAGCCGTGTGATAAATCAGATTCCAGACATGAACCATCTGCGAACACCGCTTGCAGCGACAATACATGGTCCGACGTTTTGCCGTACTTCAATGACCCTTGGCCCGAAGCATCGGTATTGATCATGCCACCCAAGGTTGCTCGGTTACTGGTAGAAAGGTCTGGAGAGAAAAAGTAACCATAAGGGCGAACAGCGTCGTTCAATTGATCTTTAACGACACCAGACTGAACTCTTACCCAGCCTTCTTTCTCGTTAATCTCAAGAACCTTATTCATGTATCGCGACAGGTCAACCACGACACCTTTTGTTAAAGATTGTCCGTTGGTTCCGGTACCACCGCCACGAGGGGAAAAAGTCACGCGTTCGTAAGCGGATTTAGAAACCACTTTACCGATAAGCACAACGTCTTGCGTTGTTTTAGGAAGGATGACCGCCTGCGGCAATTGCTGATAGACACTGTTATCAGTCGCCACAGCCAAACGGCTAGAATATTGAGATTCAATGTCGCCAGTAAAGCCCGCTGTTTTTAGTTCATCTAAAAAGCGTACGACAACTGGATCGACATCAGCATTGAGTTGAAGTCTTGGTAACATTTGCTTCCTGCCCCTACTTCGCTGATCCTATCAGCATTGGGTTATCTGAGATTTTTAATAATTTTCTTTGAATTTCGTCACTTTACTACTATTAAGATCATATAAAAAGGTGATCAAATCAGAATCTCAGTGCAAGAATGGAGAAATAGTCACTTTCGTCTTAATTCAGTAGCAATATACTGAATAACATTTTGTTTAAGACATCTCCACGAGCACATCACAATGAAAAAAAACAAAACAGTCACAACTGAAGATATCCTTCTTAAACTATGCCAATCAGTCTCAAGCGTACTGACTTCAGCGACGGCTTCTCAGGTGTCCTATTCAGCCATGGTTCAAAAGATCAACAAGACAAGCCTAAAGCCAGATTTTGGTTGCTTCGTTCTGTTTGATGGCGGCTTTTCTGGTCTTGTTGTTATCAATTTTACGTCCAAAGCAGCGCTAGAGATCTACACCAATTACATGCGCAATATGGGCATGCCTGAAAACGAGCTTGCTGTGCTTCATACTTCAGACGAAGTGGGCGATGTATTAGGTGAGCTGATGAACCAATTGGTTGGCGATTTCACCAATAAAATCCGCAAAGAGCTGCAAACCAACATCACACAAAACCAACCGAAAATGCTGGCTCTGAACAAGCAAGTTAACCTTTCTGTTGATACTAATCTCGATCGTCCACAAGCTCGTCGTGTTACCTTCTCTACCGCTAATAACAACATTTTCTACCTTGAGCTTGCGATGGATAAGACCGAATTCATTCAATTGGAAGAATTTGAAATCGCAGAAGACGAATGTCCAGATAGCATTCTTGAGGCGACTCAGAAAAAAATGCAAGAAGCGAACAAGCCAGCTCAAAGCTCAGGCAATGATTCTGCAGCAGATCTACTCGATGAACTGGGTATCTAGTTTACGAATGCTCTAGACACATTGAAAAAACGTGTCACTAACGCCATCAATACGCTTGATGGCGTTTTTGTTTTTGCCGCCAAGTCGGCCCATGCAGTCCAATGTTCACCGCCTCACTTGTTCATCAAACCAGTTTTGCCTTTCTGTTACCCGCGAAAACATGTAAAATGTTGGACTTTTAAAAATTTGCGGTACTGATTAAATTGTCGATGGATAAGAAAAAAGCCCTAAAGAAAATTGCCAAGTGTCTTGAACTTGGAAATTCTGCGAACGTCAATGAAGCGGCCAATGCGATAAAAATGGCGCATAACTTGATGCTGAAATATGGTCTCGAAAAAGACGATATTGAATTTATCAAGATGGGGAAAACTCAGTCCAGTCACCTGTTACCTGCAAATATCAGTTCTACACTGCTGCGTGTTATTCGCGGTATCAACACCAAATTTGGTGTTGAAGCCGTATTGCTGAATCACAAAGGCCTCAAGCGTGTCGAGTTCATTGGTGAAGCCGACCGCGCGATCTTCGCAGCCTTCGCTTTCGATATCATTTATCGTGAACTGAATGAGCACACCGGCCAATTCAGAAATAGCTTTGCTGGCTCTGGCACAGGATCATTAGAAGTGACACGCCGCGTGAACTCGTTTGTTTCAGGCTGGGTTGAAGGTGCACTTGAAAAGCTGCCAACCATTACGCCAGACGACGAATCAAACAACAAGATCAATAACTACATTGATAAAGAATTCAAAAATATCGACCGTGAAACGTTCAAGCAGCAACTGAGAGAAGCGATGAAAAACCTCACCGCCGATTATGAAGTTGGTTTGAAGAAAGGTCGTAAATTGTCTGTTAATCGACCAGTTGGCGGTACCCAGGCAGCTAAAAAGATAACTAAATCATAGAGCCACTTTACATTACTTCGACGTATTGATAAAAACCATCAATAAGATTTACAGGACTATGTTTGTCACTCGGATTCATTCGTTTGACAGAAGTACATGATGGAGAAAATACGTTGAAAAAAATCACACTAGCCCTAGCGCTTACTATCGCTTTAACGGGTTGTCAGGCAACTCAACGCCAAAACGCGACAACTGGCGAATCTGAGACTAACTCTGCAACTCAAGGCGCTCTAATTGGTGCACTCGCTGGTGCCGTTGCTGGTGCTGCAACTGGTGACTCTAAAGATCGTGGTAAACGTGCACTTATCGGCGCAGCAGGTGGTGCGGCTGTTGGTGGTGGTATTGGTTACTACTTTGACCGACAAGAAGCAGCCCTTCGTGAAGAGCTAATGAATTCAGGCGTTCAAGTTGAACGTGTCGGTGAGAACCAACTTCTACTTCGCCTAGAAAACGGCATCGGTTTTGATTCTGGCTCTTACGCTTTGGAATCAAGCATTCACAATACCCTTCGCGGCGTTGCTCGCATCCTCGTTGAATACCCAGACACTAGCCTAGTGATTGAAGGTCATACTGACAGCACAGGCAGCGAATCAACCAATCAAATCCTTTCTGAGCGTCGTGCTGAATCTGTTCGTGCATTCTTGATCTCTCAAGACGTTGCTGCAGGTCGTGCTATTGCTCGTGGTAACGGTGAGCGTTACCCTCTATGTGACAACAACACCTCTCAAGGTCGTGCTTGTAACCGTCGCGTAGAAATTCAAATCTTGCCGCTTAAGTAGCACGATTAAAGCCCAGTCCATCTTTATCTATTGAATTAACCTCTATATAGTTGTTTATCAGTTATGTTACTCATTTAACGTGAGAATAATAACCAACAACCATAAAGCGTATTCATACTGACATATCGATTCTGGGCTTTTTTACGAGACTTATCTTTTGCTGATCCTATCCAACATTCTGTCATCATCACTTCTTAGAGCTCTATTTCTAGCCCTCATCTTTTCCACGATACCGTTGTCCACCACACATTTCGTGCACGCTGCAAGCAGTGATGAATTTTCATTAGCTCCACAATCTCAAGAGTCACAACCTCAAGATCCCACTTCTCAATACCAATTAGCTCAAGCTTATGAATCGGGTGTCGACGTTCCTGTTAGCACCAGTGATGCATTGTATTGGTACACGCAGTCAGCAGAAAATGGCAACCCAAACGCGCAATTTATACTGGGGGAATGGTACTTAGCAGGAACAGGTGTTGAACAAAGTAACAAGCTTGCTTTGGAATGGTTTATTAAAGCAGCGTTGCAAGGTAACCAGCGCGCGCCTATCGAGGTAGCAAAACTCTACGAATCCTCGCTAGAACAAGACCTCCTTCAACCATTAGATAAAGCGCAGCTATGGTATGAAGCAGCCTTAAAAGATAATCCACAAGCAGAAGACGGCTACAACCGCATTTTGGAAGCACAATTCAACCAACAACGTGCCAAGCAGATCTCTTCAATAGAACAGCTCGATGACAGCATCGACTCTGAAATAGACACCAGTCAGGGGTTATCTAAGCACGTTCAATCTAACCAAATGCCATCTAACCAAGCATCACGTTCTAACCTCTCCAGTTCTAACCTAACTAGCTCTGACTATATGATTGGTGCTGCGTTGGCCGTGCTGATTTCAATCATCAGCATTATTGCGACTTTTGTTATCTCAAGAAGAAGACAAGCTCTAAAGTCGGGTGATTCACGACAGCAACAACAATCACTTGAAGCGCAGCTTGCCTCGAAGGACCTGACGATTAAGCAGCAAAAACGTCAGCTGCACACTATGTTCCACGAATTGAAGAAGCAGAAAAACAGCAAAGGTCTAAGTAATTTTCAGGTGGCTTGCGCGCTATTTGGCTATACGCCTAGTTCAATCCCTGACCAAAAAAGCATCAAGATCCGATACAAACAGCTATCAAAGATCTACCATCCAGATGGTCACGGATGTGACGAAGAAATGAAACGTTTGAACAATGCGCTAAAAACCATTTTACAAAATGTTACAAAACCGTAAACAAACACACATCTTCATTTTTCTATATCTCAAAGATATCGATTTTATTGGTGTTGCAATCGATCCCCCTCTCAAAAACGGGTAACAAACTATTAACTAATGGGTCTTACTTGTGTCATAATTTGCGCCGAAAATACACCTGACTTAAACAGGTGAGGAGAGAATATGTTCACAATAGAAGGCGTTTGTGATTGGTGCAAAAAGCCAAGCCTAGTTAAAAAACACGACTACCTAGATGGTAAGTGTCATCATGCATGTAAAGAGTGCAATGATATTGCAACCATTGATGTTCGCCAGTTCAATATTGGTGAAATGGAAATGAGAGCAAAACTCTCCCAAGCGACATTGAGATAAGCAACACCGTGAAATATAAGAAAGCGCCTAAGGCGCTTTTTTTGTGCTTGTGGTTTTCTCCCTTCTCTCTTCTCC
>NZ_JBFRRH010000037.1:0-74212 GCF_041472995.1 Vibrio sp. 10N.261.46.A3
ATCAGCATGGTAAGAAAGAGGAAGATAGCGGCTCTTGATGATGAGTACCGCTCGGTACTTTTAAGCGCTGGAATTAAAATGCTCTAGCCGTGTGAATACTGTTGTAGAAGGTGTAGAAAACAGTGCAACTTGGCATATTTTACGTCAGCAAGGCTTTAACCTGTGCCAAGGCTACTTTACCGGTGCGCCGATCCCACTAAACGAACTTCCTAACCACTTCAAAGTAGACGGTACTCGTCGTAAGTAACTATCACAACTTACGAGAATTTTGCAACTCTACTTTCAGCTAAAGCAATATTATCTAATATTCCAAGTTGCTTTAGCTCTATTGGTTTATAAAGCTCTTTACATACTTTAAAACAACTTTTCAACAGAGATTTTACATCACGAGCTGAATAATTAGAAGGCCAACCAGAAGACAATAATTGGATAAGTTGCATATTGACTTCTCGAATGTAAATATTCCTTGAACGTATATCCACTAATTCATCTAATGCGCCGACAATTTGATTAGAACCTTGATATATATTCGCATTCTCAAGCTTCTCATTGACCACGTCTGTCTGATTCGCATGATTACTTGTCAAAGACTTCATCAATTCTACTTGAGATTTAAGTAGCATGGGACTCAATTGGCTTTCATTCATATCTGCTCTTATAGAGTGTACATACTCCTTAAACTCTTTATTGAATGAAAGTAAATTTAAGAGATATAAGAAGTGATATTTATTGTAAAACCCTTCCACTAAGTTACACGAGTAAATATGCTTTAATATAGAGATCGCTTCTCTTAGCTTCCCCTCAACAATAGAAAAATGACACATCAAAAGTTCTTGTTCAATATCATAATTAACAACCTTATCTTGAAGTTCATCACTTCGGTTGTATTTTTTTTCCTTTAATAGTGATATCTGTCTAAACTCGTTTAAAGCTTCAATCTTTAATTTTTGAGGTTCTAATTCTGAAACACCTTGCTCTTCAATATTTTTTATGTCAACTTGCGTTAAATCATAAATAAATAATACGCAACGAATATAATTGTATCTAGCCTCTAGATTATCTCTATATGTGTCAATATTTAACTCGTAATACATCATAAATCTTGACGCTGCATTCCTATAGTCCCCTTGAGACACACATAGGTTAGCAATAACAAGTTCACGTTCTGGGTTACCGGGAGTCAATTCAGAAATAATAGAAAACTGCTTAATAGCATTAGGAATATCGCCGTTATAAATATCATATTTGGCATTTAATGACATGGCTTGAGTCGAATTAGGAACCTTATCTAACATTTTTTCAACTATGGCTTGAGCTCTGGCAAACTCACCAAGCTCAATTAAGCTGTCAGCAAGGCCAGCATTTGCCCACTCGACATCTTTTTCGACAATGATGGAGTCATAAAGGTCTTTTGCTTCATTAAACATATTGAGGAGAGCGTAAAACTCTCCTCTGAATTTCTGAATCAAATAGTGATATTGGGGGAAAGTAAACTCTAATTCATCACAAAGTTCTAATCCCAATTTGTACTGCTTTTTGTTTTTCGCATTGTATAATTGGTATAACGCAGCTTTTCTAGCTAATGACTTTTTAATTTTGTTTATGAAATATAAAGAGTTAAACGGCTTGAGGATGTACTCATCAGGTGCTAGTTCTATAATAGAACGTACAATTTTTGATAGTGACTCTCCGGTAATTACAATGAAACTACTCTCAGGCTTTATTAAACTATAGTGCTGTAATTCTTCAAAAACTTGTTTACCATTTAAACGAGTAAAAAAATTATAATCACATATGATTAAGTCAAATCCAATCTTTTTACAGTGCCAAATAGCTGCTTTTGGATCCTTCGCATGAAAGATATTTTGATCATTTAGACCTAGACTAATTAGCATTCTTCGAATACTTGACAAAATGACTGGCGAGTCATCAACTATCAAGGCTGATATATCACTATAACTTTTCATAACCGCGAGTACTCTCCTATAACGCGGCAAGTGTAACATGCTCTATTTTGTAGGAAAGCCTTAGATTAAAAAAAAAGGTCCAACCACATATATTTAAACAGATCACATCTTACAACAAAGCTATCAAATACATGGCTGGCACTTTAGATGTTTCATGAAATCAATATTTAGACCATTCATATATCAAATCTCAATTTTTCATCTCAAAACGATATAGTGATGAATGCCCGCTTCTCTCAGAATCCGCACCAGCAACGCCGCTATACAAATGAAACACGATGAGAAGAGAAGCCAAACACATGAACCTATCAGACCACATCATTCAAGAAGCCTTCGAAAACGACTGGCACACCTGCTTTTATCAGCCAAAGGTTGAACCTAGTATCGAGAAAGTAACTGGTGTTGAAGCGCTGTTTCGTTTAGATATTCCAGAAGAAGGGATTTTTTCTCCAGGCGTGTTTATTGATCGTGCATTTGCATTGGGTTATGAGGAAGAGATCTTCTTTAGTGTTCTTGAACAGTCACTGACAGAAGTGAAATCTCTCTCATCTCACTTGAACTTGGCAGTTAATATCAGCAAGAAGGTGTTGGCTAACCCTGATAACGTAGAAAAGGTTCGTGAATTACTTTGGAATACGTCGTTCAAAGCAAAGCAGCTTACTTTTGAACTCAGCGAAAACGATCAGTTGGATGACCAACTTTGTGAGCAGATTAAACGCTTTCAATCTCTTGGCATTAAAATCTCAATCGACGATTTTGGTATTGGCCATTCAGATATGAATAAGGTGATGAGCCTTAATGTCGATGAAGTGAAGTTTGATAAATCAATTGTGAATAGCGCAGAACCAGCACGTTCGGACTTGGTAAAGCGCACGTTGGCGTACTGCAAAGAGTCTGGAATTGAAACCGTGGCAGAAGGTGTTGAAGATACAGATACACATCAGCTTGTCCACCAGCTAGGTTTTGACAACTATCAGGGCTTTCTATATTCAAAGCCACTGCCTTTGACTGACCTTAGACTTGTCATGTAAGAGTGCGAACTCAAGCAGCGTTAACTTAAGACAAACTCGACGCTTTTCTTTTTCTGCTTTAGGTCGTGATACCGAATGCATTTGAAGTAAATATCGTGTTTGTTTTGGATGTTCTGAGAGAACGGGTTATTCACCACTTTCTTTATATCAGCCTTGAAAAATGGCATACCAAGTTTGCTCATGTACGGCTCTAAGTAGAGATCATAAAGAAACTGAGACATTGCAGGGTCAAGAGTCGGAAAGCGAAATTCAGTGCCTGCCAAATTATCCGCCATGTAATCGAAGATCTTACGTCGGATCACGACGCTGACCGCACCAACACTGCAAAGCATTTTGCTGAGGCCGTCGTAAACTACATGCCCAATAATGACGCCTTCAAACAAGAAGCAAAGCACCTGCATATCTTCTTTTCTCACGCCGAGATACTGAGCAACCTCGATAAAGTCTTTGCCATAAGTTTTAAGATGCATCCCTTGAATCGACTTAAGCCTTTTCGCTGGAAGCGAACCCATGTTGTGTGACTCTACGCTGGTGACCTCATAGTCGTAACCAATCTCGGCACTAAACGGACGTTCCATATTCTTGGTTGCAGCTTTGACTTGAACCATCTCTTCCATTGAAAAGTCATACTCCACCTGAAAGAAGCTCGCGATACCGAGGCGACGAACAAAACTGGGCAGTGTCTTTGCCCTTTCCCACTGACTCACCATCACCTGATTAACACCGGAAAATGCTCGATGAGAATGGGAAAGTAACTCTGCAAACTCTTCTTGAGAAATTGAGGTTGCTTCGCGGAGCCTTTTTAACTCTTCTGAAAAATTCTCTTTATTCATCGGTCACTTACCTAGCTTTTTTATCAGTGTAGTTCACTTAAGCTCGTTAATAAATGAAGCCTTCAACATCGCCTTACCACGTCAGTTAATTAATGAAATTGATTCACAAATCAAAGTAAATCGCTCACAATTACTATTAAGTTCATCGTTGAAACTAGCCCAACTGGATACTTATGATAAACCCAAAACTCATTGCCCTACTTCCGGATCTCGCCTCGTTCATTTTAGTGGTTAACGAAGGTAGTTTTACGGCTGCAGCAAAACAGTTAGGTGTGACACCGTCAGCCTTGAGTAAGCTCATCACTCGCTTGGAAAAAGCGCTGTCGGTGAAACTGTTTGAACGAACCACTCGTACCCTTATCATCACGCAAGCGGGTCAATTGGTATACGATCAAAGCGTGGTCATGATCAATGCGGCGCAGCAAGCGGTTGAACTGTCTACCTCTGACCACACAGAGCCAGCTGGTTCTATAACGGTAGCGGCGCCTGAAGCATTCTTGAATTCGGTCTTGCAGCCTTTCGTAGTCCCATTTTTAAATCAGTATCCAGAAATCCAACTTAAATTGAGAGCGGCTGATGGCGACATCGATATTTTGCGTCAAGGCATCGACATTGCTTTCCGCCTGACCGATAAGCCCGACGAAAGCTTAGTATTGAAAGAGTTAGGAAAAACAAACCTCGTGTTGTGTGCAAGCCCTGGTTATTTAGACGCTAAAGGGATTCCTCACCACCCTACCGAGCTGTCTGAACACGACTGTTTGTACCTTGCAGAGACAGACAAAGACCACATTTGGGACTTTCTTAAAGATGATGAATTTCACACCGTGCCCGTCAGTGGGCGTTACGCAGTTAACCACTCGCAGATGCGTCTGAAAGGTGTGAAAGAAGGTCTAGGCGTCGGTATTTTCCACGACTTCGTGATTCAAGATGCGCTGGCTGAAGGCTCTGTGGTGCAGGTGTTGGAAGATTGGACCATCAAGAGTAATTACCATGGTGCGATTGCGATGCAGTTTGCTCAAACCAAGTACATGCCGGCTCGACTGCGTGTATTCATTGATTACGCCATGGAGCACTTAGGTGACAAACTGGCAGGAGAAATAAACTGATGCTGAAAGGAATACACCACGCGGCCATAATCTGTTCAAACTACGACGCGTCGAAACACTTTTACACTGAGATTTTGAAACTCGAGATAATTGCCGAAAACTATCGTGAGGCTCGCCAGTCGTACAAACTTGATTTAGCGTTACCTAATGGTGCTCAGATCGAACTATTCAGCTTCCCTAACGCACCAGAAAGGCCGAGCTTCCCTGAAGCTCAAGGGCTGAGACATTTAGCCTTTTGTGTGGATGACGTTCAACACGTCAAAAGCTATTTGGAAGGACAAGGAATCGAAGTCGAACCGATCCGAATTGATGAATTTACAGGTAAAGCATTTACCTTTTTTGCAGATCCTGACGGGCTTCCGTTAGAGCTTTATGAAATCTAGAGCTTTATCAAGTATAGAGCTGTATCAAGTCTAACGTCTTCTTACATAAACAGAGCATGTCATCTGAATAATGAAACTGACCTCCTCAAAAAGAAGGTCAGTTTGTGTATCAATTAACTCAATGCTGTCTTGAATTTCTCAACGCGTGAAAATAGTAACCAATCCAATAGCATTGCTGTCACGATCGTCGCGCCCGCCAGTGGAAACATTACCGAAATAACCACGACCGTCACCAAGCCTGCCTTCCAAAGCCCTGCATCACCAAACTTCGGTGGCGTACCAAGCTTTCTTTGACCTGAAGGTCTGCGCACCCACCACATCACACCGCCAGTCACGGACACAACAATGAACGCCAAGCAAAACAAGGCATTTAGAAGCTTATTGAGGATGCTGATGTCACCTTGATGCAATGAAATACCAACCGCTAACGTCTTGGCAATGAAGTTATAATCTTGCCATGTTACCTCACCAAGAATACGACCAGAATATTGGTCGAGGTGCGTGGTACGATCCTGCGTTGGATCGATGATATCGCCACCCATGGTATTGGCTGTGACCGTGTAAACACCCGTTTCTGAACGCGGGAAATTGACCTTGTATTGCGTAAAGCCAAGTGAGTATGCTTTTGCAATTACGTCATCAATGTCGAAATTGCTTGCTGACAACATATGTTGAGAGTGATCTTCACCCATCTTAGAGTGATCATGAGGTTCAGTCGCCTCTGCCACATGATGAACGTGTTCTGCTGGCTTATCTTGAGACAAAGGCAGTGGTGTTTGCTCCAAGTTCCAAGGGAGCTCTTCTTCTGAACCATGGTTGAGGGAAGCATGCGTCTTATCTGATAATGGAATATCGTCCCACATTTGAGCAGGGAAAGTGCTCCATGCTTGAACAAGCTTACCGCCCCAAAAACCTGTCCATGCCAATCCAGATAGAATAAACAACAACAGAATAAGCGATAAGGTACCACCGATGTTCGCATGCAGATCACGCATGAGAACACGTGGCCCGGATGACACTCTCAGCTTGAGAAAACCAGCTCGGCTTGCGTTGTCTCTCGGTAGCCATAAGTAAATGCCACTGACGAGCAACAGAATAGACAAGCTGATTGCGACTTCAATTAGATAATTCCCCCAATCACCAATCAACAAAGTGCCGTGAATGTCATTCGCGAGTTGGTACAAGCTGTCGCTGCGCGGAATCTCTCCGACCACTTCGCCCGTATATTGATTTACCGTGGCGAAGACCGATGTGCCGTCTACAAGTGCTACCGAAAAGCGGTTAGCCAGATCAGGCGCTTTGCTCGGAACAAACTGGGTAACCGAGCCTTGTGGGTATTGAAGTTGTACTGCAACTAACTGTTGTGACACTTTAATCGGCTCGCCCGATGCAACAATCTCGATGGCTTCGTGGTGGAACGTCAATTCGATTTCATCATCAAACAGCATCACCAAGCCTGTAATGCTCAGCATCAACATAAACGGGATGACGAATAGCCCAGCATAGAAGTGCCAGCGCCATGTGAGGAAGTAGAGCGTTTTATTGCGGTCTTTGCTTTTTATACTGGTTTTCGAACCGGTTGTTGCACTGCTTTTAGACTGCGAAGTTGCTTGTGCTTTCGCAGGGGTTTGAGATTCATTTCTCAACATTATAATTTCCTTTGACACACGCAAACGCACCTTCTGAAAAATCAGAAAGTAATCTGAGCATGTTTAACTTTACTTAATACTTTATTTTTTAATTATTTTAATGGGTTAGGTTTAAGAAATAACAAAGGGAGGGCCGCGTGGGGCTTGCCTCGTGTAGCGTTCGCTTAGAGCCAAAAAAGCGTAGCTGTCTGAGACAATAGAACTCAGTCGAGTTGTCAGTAGTGTAGTGGGAAGTTCATCTTGGTGAAACGTGGAAAAATGGCTAAACGGACACGGCTTTCCTTTGTGAGTATTAGGTTCACCTTCTTCGATTTGAACCAATTCAAAGCCATTAACCGTACATAACGACGCCCATACTCCCGCACTATTACCATGAGCATTGATAACAGGCATTAATGTCACTAGCGCCCAGCTTAATGCTGTTGCAAGTAACATGGAGAAGTTGAACGAGGTTCGGCGCATTATTCCAAATCTTTATAAATTTCCCTTATTATGAGGGACTTGGAATCTAGGTAAACGTAAAGATTAACAGCAAGTTAAAAAATTGAAGCTAACGCACACTCTTTTTCGTTAAATACTGGTTACAACACTAAAGCTAAGAAAGTATTACTCAACTCTTTGCAGCAGGCTTTCAATAAAAGAGACAATAAAAACGCCGCCTTACACCTTCCTCGAAAGAGGGTAATGTAAGGCGGCGTTTTAGAAATCGAGTCTTGAGGTTTGCTCTTTGTTACCTATCTAGCAAACGTTCATGATTAACGAATTAACCGAAAATCTTGGTCCAGATGCTTGGGTTACGCTTCTCATGGTACTCTTCACGAAGGCCGTCAATAGTACGAAGTTCTTGCTGTGCCGACGCTAAGTCACCTTGGTCTAGCTTCTGCTCAATGCTATCCAGTGATGCACTGATCTTTTTGAAGCCTTCCATGAAGTTGTCTTCTTTCTCGACTGGGTAAACACCCGTTTTCAGCTCTGCCACTAGCGTATCTAAACGAACGATAGGCTTTTGCATCTCTTCAATGCTTTGAGCTTCTGCCGCTTGTTTAAACGCAAGCTTCATTTCTTGCATGTTTTTCTTAAGGTCTACATTAGCAAATGCGTTGCCAGACAATACTGAAGCAGCGATTAAGCCAGATAAAAGGATTGAGCGAGTTTTCATTGTTTCTCCAAGTGAAGCGGTGTCTTTGAAGTTAGAGCCATCATTACTGTGGCACTTCGACTTTATTATTTTCGGCTAGTGTATACAAAAATCTGTCAGGCACAAAAATTGATTGTGTCGAAATGCAAACCCGCCGACATTCTCTTAAACAAGACCTGAATATTCTGGGATGTCATTACGACCGCGCAAGGCTAAAAAGGCTAGGAACTGCTTTGGCGAATGGGTAATCACTTTACTCGAATCGACACCCACTTCATCTAACAATGCTGCGACTAAGTCTAAGCCACCGACATCTAAACAGAAATGCGCATCGCTGCCTGTTGTAATAAATGCACCCTTCGCTTTCGCTATTCTTGCAATCTCATAGCAGCGGTCAACACTGCCAACTCGGCTATTGCCTTTGAGTGTGGTGGTGTTGATCTCAATCGCCACGTTGTTCTCAACCGCACATTGAATAACAGCTTCAAAATCGAAATCAAAATTAGGATTGCCTAAGTGACCAAGCGCATCAATTCGACCGCCCTTAATCACATTCATGAGAGCCTCTGTATGGGTAGCGACATCCGATGGACGAAAAACGGGCTCGTGGAAGCTGGCAATCACCCAATCTAGGTTCTTATCAACGCTCGGATGAATATCGATTTCACCTTGCGTGTTCATGATGTTCGACTCAACACCACGGATGATGGCAACCTCTTCGATAAAACGAGGAAGTACACGTTGGTTACTGAAGAACCAATAGTGTGGAGCGCCCGGCATTGATTCTGAATGGTCAGTGGTACAAAACATGGCTAAACCATTTTGTTTTGCCGACTTAGCATTTTCGATCAATGTGCTGTAAGCATGACCACTTGCGTATGTGTGGGTGTGAGTATCTACTTTGAGTTCCATGAATCAATGCCCTCTTCGCTCGGTCAAAATACGTTTTTCAGAAAGTAACCCTGAATCTCTTTCAGGAAAAGAATGCTTCAGAAAATGAGTGCCTAATGGCAACAATTCGACCAGTTTATCAGCTGAAAGTGACAATTAGCACCCAAACATAAAGGTTTATTACTGGTTCATTTACACAACACAAGAATACGTCGCTAACCGAACCAGCCAACGCTTGGTCTTATCTAAGTCGAACCGTACACACTCGGTAATTGCGCCAATTTTTTGCAACCTACCCAAGTTCGTCAATACTTAAACCAGTCTACAAACTGGAGTGTTAGATGAGAAGAAGACGATATCCGCTGAGTATCCACATCACTAGCCTTTTCCTAATTTTGACAACACTTGTCGGTGCGGTATTGATTTCGATAAGTTATCGGCACTCTCAAGAGTTGCTGTTAGGTACAGTGCGCGAGATCAGTAATGAGCATCGCGACAAGCTGGAATCAGTATTTAAACAAGCGATTGCCCCTGTCATCACAACTTTAAACGTGATGGCGGTGAGCCCGTTTGTTGCTCATCAAACTTCCGCTGTCGAAAAAGACTCTTGGCTGGCTTCGGTCGATATCATCTTCAAGCAAAACACCAATTTGGTCGCTCTATTTTATGGTTCTGAAGATGGTGACTTTAGAATCTTTCGTCCATTAAGCACCAATAAACAGCGAGCTGAAAACAACGCCCCCGCTAAAGCGACCATGATGGTCAGCAGCACCAATCTAGACGGTGAAAACTTTATTTCCTTCCTTGATGGCGCACATCAAGTGATCAGTACTAGACAAGCAGAGAGTAAGTTCAACCCCACCACTCGTCCTTGGTTTCGTAACGCAAAGCCTGACGGCTCAATACAACTCTCTGAGCCCTATCTGTTCTATTTCCTGCAAACCAATGGCATTACACTCTCTAGGCGTTCTGCCGATGGCAAGCATGTGGTTGGTGCCGACTTTACGTTGAGTTCCCTCTCTTCTCAGATCAGTGAATTGGCTTATTCTCCGCAAACCCGACTCGCCTTGTTCGATCAACATTTTAATCTTCTCGGTCAGCATCAACTTGAGCTATCAATACCCAAGTCTGATGACACAAGTAAAACTGAGCAAACGACAGGAAAACTCTCTGGCAGTGAGCAAGATCAAAGCTTCTTTAATGTGCCCAAACGTGAACAGATGGAAGCATTGAAAGCGTCCGTCATCGCGCCGCTTATCTCTGATGAAGAGAAGTTTAACCTCAATCTAAAAAACGTTGAGTACAACTTAAACACTTGGGCACTAACGCTAACGCCCGTTCAACTGACTCAAAACGTCACCTTATATTTGGCAGAAGCGACGCCACACAATGAACTGCTTGCTGATCTTATCTCGATGCGAGACAAGCAAGTTGCGGTCGCGATTGGGATGCTGTTCATCTGCTTCGCTATCGTATGGTTTGTTGCTAATCGCTTGTCTCAGCCACTCAATACGCTGATGCAACTCACCGACAACATCGCTCGGTTCGACTTCAGGCGTACTCACTATCCCAAAAGCATGATTCAAGAAGTGGCTAACCTCGCCCATTCAATTGAGCTGATGGAACACACGCTACATGATCTGATTACCCTACTTCGAGACACGGCCGGGAATCAGGAGTTTTCGATCTTAGCTAAGAACATTGCGCATCAAAGCTATTTAATCACCAAAGCAGAAACCATTGTCCTTTTCACTCAGTCCAAAGAGAAAGACGTGTTTGATACGGCGGCCAACCTTGCCATTCTGCCTTTTAAAGCCGATATCAATGACTTCATCAAACACACGCCTTGGTTGCTGTGTCAGCTTAAATCTGGTGAGACGATCCATTTAAACCGAGAAGACAATGTTCTCAACTATTATCAGGATTCGATCTTCAATTCAGACCTGTACCTGTTTCCACTGTTAAACAGAGAGAAGTTGTTGGTAGGGATTGTGGCAATTGGCTATGAAAGACCTATCACCAAGATGCAAGCCGATAAGCACGCCTTTTTACGAGAGCTGCTCAGCTTTGCGGAAATAGCGAAAGACAACATCGACCAAATGCAGCAACAAAAAGACATGCTTAATGCCTTTATCGAGCTCATTGCTTCGGCGATTGATACCAAGTCACCATACACGGGCGGGCATTGCCAACGAGTGCCTGAGCTCACCAAATGGCTAACTCAAGCAACCATTGATGATGACCGCTATTACCCGCAATTCTCATTGGACAGTAAACAGTGGGAAGAGTTGATGCTCGCCGCTTGGCTTCATGACTGCGGCAAGGTGACCACGCCTGAATATGTGGTAGACAAGGCAACAAAACTGGAAACCATTTACGACCGAATCCACGAAGTGCGAATGCGTTTTGAGTTGTTGAAACAGCAAGCGGAAACCGATTACTGGAAAGCCATAGCGAACGGTGCGCTACAAGAAGAACAACTCAAAATACTCGAACAAAGCCTGTCTGAACTGGATGAGGAGTTTGCCTTTGTTGCGGAGTGTAACCTTGGTGGCGAATCTATGACGGAAGAGCAGCTAGAACGCTTAGATCAAATAGCCAAACGCCAATGGAAACGCACACTGGATGATCAATTGGGGCTATCTTGGTCTGAAAAAGAGAGGTTCAACACTCCAAAGGATGGGGTTGAGAAAGAGAGAACGGAACCAACAAGTCAGGAAAAGGGTTTGCCAGTCATGGAGCCTCTGCTTGCTGACAAACCGGAGCATAAAATACCTTGGGACAATGGCTTTAACCCTGCCGATGTATGGCAAGAATCGTTTGTACTTAAGCCCGGAGAAGTTAAATACAACCAAGGTGAGCTGCACAATTTGAAAGTACGCCGTGGTACGTTAAACGATGAAGAACGTTTCATGATCAACGATCATATTATCCAAACCTTCACCATGCTCAATAAGCTGCCTTACCCGCCTTACCTTCAAAACATTCCGGATATTGCCAGCGGTCATCACGAGCGTATCGACGGCAAGGGCTACCCAAGAGGCTTAAGCGAAGACCAATTGCCTCTGCCATCCAGAGCAATGGCAATTGCTGATGTCTTTGAAGCGCTGACCTCTAGTGATCGCCCTTATAAGAAAGGCAAACTCTTAAGCGAATCACTCAACATCATGACCAACATGGCGACCAGCGGTCATATCGATCCCAAGTTGTATTTGCTGTTTTTGGAAAACAAAATCTACGACAAATACGCTGAGCGATTTCTAGAAATGAACCAACGCTGCGAGATTGATCCGCACGAACACATCGACCGAGTAAAAGAGTACATACGCTCATTGTTTTAAGTCTTAAGTTTTAAGTTTTAAGCTAACCATTCAGAGGATAAGCCATAGATCAATGGTTAGCTTTTAGCTGCCGAGTCCAATACCGCAACGTCCACTACAGTCGCTACAGCCACTGTGGTGTGCGGTTTCTGGTTGGCTTTCGTCTTGCTGTGTCTTTTCGCTAGTAGCGTGTTAGTGATGCTCGCCACGACAATCAGGTTAATACCAATCATCTGCTGAGTAGAAAACACATCATCAAAGAACAAGCCCTGCCAAAGTGCGCTAAACAGCATGTTAGTAAAAATCAGTGGTGCCAACTGGGAACCGCTGTCTGCCAGCTTATACGCCTTAGAACGGAAGATTTGGGTATTTATAGTAAACAATGCAAGACCAAGTGCTCCGAGAGCAATCCAGCGTAAATCATCAAAAGACAGCAACGCCGACACGAAGCCTTTCTCTGCACTTTCAAGTACATCAGGCACCGCAGAAACAGAAGTAAACACCACCATTGGTATCACAATAATTGCCGCAACTAAAAAGGTCCACGCGTTAAGCTCTGCCGGAGTCAGGCTGGTTTTAGACGCTCGGTACAAGCTCACTTGCGAGCCAGAATTAAATACCCCCGCGAGAAGCCCAAACAGAAGCGCAGGTCTAAAGAACTCCGAACCCAACTCAAACTGCGACCAATCCCCTGCCATCATCACTACGCCAACAAAGGTGACAGCTAAACACACGATCGTCGTTGTATGAATCTTGGTTCTAAATATTAACTTTTCTAACAATGGAATAAACAGAGGACCAGTACTGAACAACACGACCCCTTCAACAAGCGTTAAGGTTTGCAGTGAAGTAAGGAAACACCACTGACACGCCACCATAAAGATCGCCCGCATCACCAAAGGTTTCCACATTTCTCGTGTCGGCTTGCTGATTTTGTAAAAGGTCAGAAAAAGAAATAAGAACAGACTGGGTAACAAAAAACGCACGAAACTGAGTAACGAAGTGGGCATCACTTCAGATAGATACTTGGCCATCAAGCCGCTTAATGACAAACTGAACGTCGACAACAACATGAAAGTCGTCGCCTTGGTAATATCAGACATAATTATCACCTCCTATGACATCTATTTTAGAGGCGTGACGTAATGAAAAATAGCGAGTAATATTAACCATAACTGTAAGGAAAACTTACCAATGAAAAAACTCGTTCCGCTTAAATCCGTTTACGCTTTCATTGCTGTCGCTGAGACTGGCAGCATGACCGACGCCGCTCGGGTGCTGTACGTCAGTCACTCTGCGGTAAGCCAAGCGATCAAGTCGTTAGAACAACTGGTCAACAAGCCTCTGTTTCAACGAGTCGGTCGTCGTGTTGTTCTTAATGCCGCCGGTAAGCGATATTATCGAAAAGTCGCGCCCGCGCTTGAGCAAGTGATAGAGGCGACCGAAGAGCTTGCCAGAACGCCTAACGATCACCGCATTACCCTCAACATGGTCAATTCGCTCGCGATGCACTGGTGGATCCCACGAGTTCCCGACTTCCAAGCGTTCGCTCCCTCACTTGATATCCGTATTTCGACGCTGACTGGCCCTTTCGATATTGAACAGGAAGGGGTTGATGTTGCGCTTGTACATGGCAAACCCAACGAGTGGGAGCAATATTACAGCGAGAAACTGGGCGACGATGATCTGGTCTTGGTGTGCAGCCCTACTCTATTAAAAAACCAGACCGGATTGAGCGTCGAGCAACTCGTCAAACAAAACCCGACCATTGGCGTTTTTAACCCCAGGCGACAACACGACTGGCAAGTGTGGTGCGACAATTACCAAATCCCAATGCCCACATTCCATAGCAATCTGACATTCGATGTCTCCATTCAAGCGGTGCAAGCTGCAATTCGTTCATTAGGCGTATTAGTAACGCATCGCTTGTTTGTAAAAGATGACATCAGCCATGGGATGCTTGTCGAACTGGGTAACCCGGTTGCTAACCCGCACCAAGATTTTTACTTTGTTTGCCCGAAAAACAAATTAAAACAAGAAAGTGTGCTAAAACTGAGAACATGGTTAAGACATGAATTCACACGCTCAGAGACAGCACTTAACGATGACATTCAAGAGCAAGACCAAACTATCAATCAATAAGCGAGTGACAGCTCAGCAAGCTTACAAGAGGCCATTATGATTATTACCACCACACAATCAGTCGAAGGCAAGCGCATTGTCGATTACAAAGGGGTTATTGCCGGAGAAGCTATTCTAGGGGTGAACGTTTTCAAAGATATGTTTTCAGGAATTCGTGACTTTGTGGGTGGTCGCTCTGGCACCTACGAGAAAGAACTGGAAAAAGCACGTAACTACGCGTTCAAAGAGTTAGAACAGAAAGCGATTGAAGCGGGTGCAAACGCAGTGGTAGGCGTAGATATTGATTACGAAGTGCTTGGCACAGGTAATGGCATGTTAATGGTGTCTGCTAGTGGCACGGCGGTGGTGGTTGCTTAACTGAATCACTCGTTAAATCGTGTGATTACCTAGAAAAACGCCCCTTAGCTAAATCGCTAGCTAAGGGGTGTGATTATATTCGTTGGCCAATTTAGGCTTGAATATCTCTAACTCGCACGATCTGCTGGCTCAGAAATCATGGCATCAAAAGAGGCAATTCGAGCCAAAAACTCTTTTCTATCTTTAGGCATAATTGAGCTTGCCATTGGTAAGTTCGCCTTCATTGCATCGACGGCGCGACCACGAACCAATACCTCAAAGTGCAAGTGCGGGCCAGTAATACGACCAGTAGCACCCGATAGCGCAATTTTCTGACCTCGCTTAATTTGCTGACCTTTCTTAACTAAGAAGCGGCTCAAGTGAAGATAACGGGTCGTATATACGCTGTTGTGTTCAATAACCAAATATTTACCAGCATACGGGTGGTCACGAAGTGCCACCACACGACCATCACCAGTTGAGTAGATAGGTGAACCTACAGGTGTCGCAAAGTCGGTACCATTGTGCGGTGAGATTCGCCCAGTTACTGGGTGTCTTCGTGTCGGATTGAACGAAGAAGTGATTCTTCGGAATTTTCTGTCGACTGGGTATCTATCAAAGGCTTGCTCTAAACTATTTCCTTCTCTGTCATAAAAAAGACCATCTGGTGCGAGAAAAGCTGCGACTTCTCGGTTTCTTAATTGAATTGAGATACCTTGAATTTCTGTTTTGCCCGTTAGGTGATCATCCGTGTACTGCTCTTTGACCAATACATTAAAGCTGTCACCGGCTCTCAACTCACGAGCGAAGTTAACTTTATCTTTCAACGTGCGAGTAATATTGGCTATCTGAGCTGTCGTCAGCCCTGCTTTGTATGCCGATGTTGAAAAGCTACCGTGGACACTACCCGCATAGAGGTTTTCTTTCCATTCGCCTGGGATCTCGTGGAATTTATAGGTGAAGCTACCATCATCGTTTCGAGTAAAGGCAGCTTGCTCAACCAGACTCTCGTGATAAATCAGCTCCACAAGCTGTTTTGAGTCACTATCCAAAAGCAACTCTAGATGGTCACCAGGTTTTATTGTGTCGAGTTTCAAAGACTCCAGATCCGCTTCCATCACCTTTTGAACGGTTCCATAAGGCAGTTGCCATGACGAAAAGATGTTGCTTAGCGTATCGCCAACTTTCACAAAATAATGGACCTTAACCAAAGAGTTGGGAGTCGCTTGCGAGTCGATAGCTGCCTCATCACTAGGTTGAGAACCTTGATAAGGTGTTATTTTGATAGAGATTTCTGGTGCTGGTTCGGAGTGGAAAGAGAGCAAAGCAGCAAGGGAAAATGCGCTGATCGCAATAACGATCAGACCAATACGGAGGAACTTCATAAAATACTTAGCGGTTATAACGAGGAACTTAGAAAGTGTTATAACATAACAATTAGATCAAAAAAATAAATGAAATGTAAGAAACCGTAGTGCGATAGGTGTGAAAGTATGGTGAGCATGCAAAGCCCACCACCTTAGTTAACACGGATCTTTACTTCATATTACTCTTCACGAAGTGCTTCGAAGCGTTCTAAGCCTCGCAGCATCTCAAAGTCAGGTTCATCAGCCAATAGCTCTCGCATTGAACCACTGGCTTCGATAGAGCGCTCTAAGTCATCGATCGCTTGGCCTTCAGCACCTAACTTTGCGTAAGCACAAGCACGTTGGTACAAGGCGTGAGCGTTTTGATCGTCCACTTCTAACACGCGATTACATAAGCTCATCGCCCAGTGGTATTCCTGCATGTCCATTGCGGCATCAGCTTTGTAAGTTAGTGCTTCCAAATCACCCGGGCGGACTTTTAAGATCTCATCGTAGATTTCAATTTTTTGCTCGGCAGTTTGAACATTCTGAGCCCTCAACCACAAGTTGTGAATCTCATTGATGATTTCGATTTCTCGGTTGTTCTCTGAGATGATTCGAGTCTTGCGCTTAAGATCCCTTTCAAGAAGGTTAAACTTCTTCTCATAGTCTTGGGCAATGTCGTTGAGTCGTCGATCTGCCATCTCTTTGGTGGTGTGTTTCAACTCTTTGAGCGATTGCCAACCCACCAGTGCAATTAGGGAGGCAACACCGGCAATAATGTAGAAGAAGTAGGTTACGGTTACATTGGCGTAATTCAGAGACTTGTCTGCCACAGTCAGTTCCCGGTCAGTCATCTGAATGGTCAGGCGTCTTTCAAGATCCTGCTGTTCCATTCGAAGCTGCTTCAACTCATCCAAGATATAGCGTTCCATCAGCGGTCTATCCAAATACTCTTGTTCCGAGTACTTAACCTCTTCGCTTGCAAAACTCATCGTGCTGAACACCGAGATAACTGCAATCAATAAGATTCGAAGCATTATACATTCCTTATATATTTATCTTTAGACTAACTGTATCTCGTAATAGGCATACAAGCTAGGAAGTCGACAAGTTTGCTATGTCCATATTGGAATTAACACTCTAAAACATCATTGATAATTATAAAACACCTGAAGCAACATCATTAATTTCTAAATTATAAAAATACCGCGTAATACTGTTCTATATAATTAATTCGCGATGCGAATATACCGAGAATTGATTTATTGCATCGAGATGAATCTTATATTAATAACGATCAGAACGAGGTTAACTTGAATAATCCACGATACGATTTAGTAAGCCGTGTACTGCACTGGGTAATGGCTTCTGTAATCATCTATGCAACAATCGCAGGGTATGTGATGCACTATGTCACCAGTCATCCAGAGCTGTTTTCTTTTCTGTCAGTGCTCAACATGTCATTGGCGACCGTTGCGACACCATTGCTTGTGGTTCGTTATATCTGGAGCCACTTTCGCTCATCGCCAAGCATGCCAACTTCTGTGCCTGAAGGGCAAAAATGCGTTGCCAAGCTTGCACATTCCTTGATGTATCTTGTGATGTTTATGGTTTTCAGCACCGGCTACTTAATGCTAAAAGAACCGTACTCTTTATTTTGGTTAGTGAGCGTAAATAATCTAATTACCGACTCTGCAATCAACGGCTTCTTTTTCTATTTACATCGTGCCAGTTGTATTGCCCTAGCCTGTTTAATTGTGCTGCATATCAGTGCCGCACTTAAACATCACTTTGTCTCTAGGAACTATGTATTGAAGATGATGCTCTAGATTCAAAGAATTCAAGACGGTTTGCACAAACAAAAAAGCCATAGCATGTTCGCTATGGCTTTCTTATTTCAATTTGATTACTTAGTTTGAGTATCAAGCATCACTTGCCAGTATTCACACTTGGCCAAAAACTCTTTTAAATAAAGCTCTGGGTTAGCAAGCTTCTCACCGCCTTTAACATCAGCGCCAGTCACACGCCAAAACCCACGAGTGACCAAGTTTCGATGATAAATAAAATCGTTAAGTTCATTAGCCTTCAAAGGAAGTTGCTCGCCAAACGTATTTTCGTAGCGGCTCAGAGTCGAGGCTTGTTCACTTGGCTTCTCCCTTAAAAAGGTATCCAAATCCAAACCTAATGACTGTTGCTGCTCTTTTGATAGGGCTTTAGCTAATTTAGAGATCACACTGAACAGAGCCAACTCAACTTTTTGA
Source organism: Vibrio sp. 10N.261.46.A3 (assembly GCF_041472995.1). Taxonomy (NCBI): domain Bacteria; kingdom Pseudomonadati; phylum Pseudomonadota; class Gammaproteobacteria; order Vibrionales; family Vibrionaceae; genus Vibrio; species Vibrio sp. 10N.261.46.A3. The sequence continues at coordinate 18,407 of NZ_JBFRRH010000037.1, forward strand.
GACGCTAATAACGATGCACCTAATAGCGCATGTTCGTTGGAAATGTGTTGTTCTGTTGATGAAACGGTTGCTGTTGTCACTGTGTTAACCTCAAATAATCATAACGGGTGTTACTGAACTGGATAGAGTCTTTTCACTAAGCTTAACCTTATTCTTGTTATTAAGAAGAATCTTGCAGCTAAGCAGAGCCTTTCGACTAAGCAGAATCTTTTAGCAGAACACGATCAGCATCAATAATGGTGAAGCCTGATGCACCTTCATTCTTTTCGACTTGCACTAAACCTTTAAAACCAATCTGCGACAGCTTCTTCGCAAGTTGATCTGGTGCTGTTTCAAAAACAACATTCATAAAAGGTAAAGACTCAGCATCAACAAAACCATGCTCGTTAAACAGTTCCATTGCTTGAGATAAATGGTCTGAGTCGGTTAATTCGATAATTTCTACAACTTCTTCCAACAACATTTTCGATTCCATATTCGCCAGAAAGTGACTGACACAAGCCGGTTCTTTTTGCTTGCATACATCCCGATGCCCGTAGACACCCCTTTAGTAGTAGGGAGATCATAACATATTAATAATCGAAAAATATGTTTAATTTCCCTAACCTATTGGGAATATTGGAAAACAATAGAAACTGATGAAGCATAGACAAGACCAATTCATCTTATCGAAAGCAACAGCCTGATTTGAGGTAATCAGGCTACCGTAGCTTGAGAATCGCCCGTTTCTACAATCGATTCTTGTAACAAGCCAGCATAAATACCATTGTGTGCCAACAGCTGTTGATGATTACCTTGCTCAACAATTTCACCCTTTTCCAACACCAAAATCGTATCTGAGTGACGAACGGTACTCAAACGGTGTGCAATCGCAATCACAGTTTTTTCCTTGAAAAGGCGCTGCATTGCTTTTTGAATCAGGTCTTCGGTGATTGAATCTACCGAACTGGTCGCTTCATCAAGCATCATCAATTGACCACCCTGTGCAACCGCTCTAGCGAACGAGATAAGCTGCGTTTGCCCTACAGACAAGTTGGATCCGTTCTTTTCCAAGTGGAAGTCATAACCTTGTGGCAATTGTTCAATAAACTTATCGGCATAAACATAGCGCGCAGCCTGTTCAACCTCAGGTCTAGATAGATACGTTTTACCCAGCGCGATATTGAATTGGATGGTCTCTTCAAATAAGTGCACGTCTTGCATCATCATTGAGAACAAATGAGCAGAGTCTTCGCTTGAGATCTGTGACAGCTCTATTCCATTCAACAAAATGCTGCCTTCATAATCTTGGTATGTTTTAGAGATCAGACGCAGAATCGTCGACTTGCCCGAACCCGTCGAACCCACAAGCGCGATTTGATGCCCTTTCTCCAATACAAACGAGACATTCTTTAGAACATATGGAGAGTCGTCTTTGTAACGGAAGCTCACGTTCTTAAACTCTAGGCTCACAAACTGTTCAAGCTGTTTCTCAACCTTGTTAGATGGCAGCAGGTTGCGCCCTTCCTCTTCAGTCGGCTCAACAAACAACTCTTCAATATGGTCAAACGCTGCAAATGAACTCTGAATCGAAGCGATCTGCGAAGTAAAGTCACGGATCGGAACAAACACTTTCTCTAATGTGTTGATGAACGCAATCAGCACACCCAAGGTGAGCGCCCCTTCTATCACTTGCTCAGAGCCATACCAGATCATAATCGCGATGGTGATAGAGGTGATGCCAGAGATAAACGAGAACAAAATCGCATCGTATTTATTGATCTTCTTCTGCGCTCTTAAAAACTCATCGGTATAACCTTGGTAGCGTTGCTCGACTTGCTCTTCCGCTCGGTACATCTGAACGGTTTTCATGCCAAATAAGACTTCTTGTAAAAAGCCAATACCGCGAGCCAGCGAAGAACGAGTCACCTTATAGAGAGCACGAAGTCGGTTTCTCACATACACCGTCAAATACATCACTGGTGGCATAATGATCAATACAATCATCGTTAACTGCCAATCAATGAAGAACATCATCACCAACAGAGCAATGGTATTGATGCTGTCTTTAACTAGCCCTACAACCGACTGAACAAACGTCTCGCCGATGGTTTCCAAGTCACTGGTTAATCGTGAGAGCGTTACCCCAATCGGTGTGTTATCAAAATAGCTGCGCGGCAGTTTGAGTACGCGAGCAAACAATACTGAGCGCATGTCAGTTATCGTGTATTGCCCGGTTTTACGCAGGTTGTACGAATAGGTGGTATCCACCACATAGCTCGCCACCAGCACAGCAACGAGATAGAAGACGTATTCGAGCAGTCCATCCATATCCCCGTGACTCAGGTGAACATCGATCACTTGAATGATCAGCCAAGGGAACAACAAGCTCGTGATGACAGAAAGAGGAAGCATAGCGATGCCAAGAATCGCAGAGCCTTTGTATTTCTTAGCAAACTTAAAAAAGTGCTTGAGGTACTTGAGATCAACACCTTTTAACATGCTGCTGCCTCCGTTTCATTCTGCTGTAGCTGCCATGTATCGTAATAGTAATCACAGGTTTTCAATAACGTGGCGTGGTCGCCCTTCGCGATCACTTTCCCTTCATTCAACACGATGACTTCATCCATATATTCAAGGGCATTAACGCGGTGTGAAACCACAAGAACCGATTGATTTTCTAAACGCTTAAACAGGCCTTCCAAGATCTTACGTTCTGTTTCATAGTCGACAGCCGATAGAACGTTATCCATGATGATCAGATCGGTGGGTTGTAATAAAGCACGCGCAATACTTAAGCGCTGCTTCTGACCACCTGACAGCATGATACCTTTCTCACCGACCAAGGTTTGATCGCCGTGTTCAAAACGCGTCACATCACTGGCCAACTGGCTGAGCTCTAACACTTCATCAACCTGACTCTTTGCCAAATCGGTATCTAGGCTACCAAAGCGGATATTGTCTTCGACGGTTGCTGAAAACAGGTAAGGGTCCTGAGTCACAGTTTTCACGTAACGGCGCAAGTCACTGCGTGAGAAGCTAGTGACATCTCTTTCACCAAGGAAAACAGAACCTTCTGGTACATCCAAGTGATGATTTAAGCAGTTCACTAACGTTGTTTTACCCGCTCCGATTCCACCTAGCACACCCACTTTCTTACCTGCTGGAATATCAAAGCTGATGTCATCGAGAATCACGCGTTCTTCACCTGAATAGCTGAAGCTGAGGTTGCGAACAGAAAACGTTTTTCCCTTCAGCGATTCAACATCTAACTCAGTCAGCTTATCTTCATCAAGCTCTGGGACTTTGGCATTAAGAATGGTTTGTGCACTTTGAATGCCCACCATGCCACGCTGATAAATGGTCGCAATTCTGCCAAGTTGCATCAATGGCATAGCGAGCAAAACTGAGTAAGTCAGAAAGGCGGTAATCTCACCAAGTGTGAGTTCCTGTCTCATTAACATGTAGCCACCAAGCCCAAGAATGATGATTTTCATCAGGTCATTGGCGTAGTCGAGTACCGGCATAAAGAAGACTTGAATGCGTGTAATTTTAAGGCGGCATTCAAGCAATAACTGGTTCAGCTTTTCAGTTTCGGCTTTCACCCAAGGTGACATCTGCTGGCTCTTAATCAAGTCAATCCCAGACAGGTAACTCATTAGTTGAGCAGACAGGTTTTGTAGACGCTTCATGTGCTCTAAATGCAGCGTTTTCATACGCTTGAAGCCCACACGGAAAATCACAAAAGCGATTGAGATAGGAATAATCGAATACAGTGTGAGTTCTGGCGATATGCGCCACATGTAAAGAGGCGTCAGCGACAATGCAAGCAACGCATTGAAGAACTGCAAGAAGCCGACACCAAACAGCAGTCGAATGCCACTAAGGTCATTGTTGATAATCGAGATCAGTCGACCCGAAGCAAAGCGTTCGTGAAAGCTGCTCGGTAAGCGATTCAGCTTTTGTAAAAGGGTACTTTTGAGTGCAGCCTCTGTAATTCGCCCCGGGTTAAGCGCATAAATACGAGATAAAATTCTCACCACCACCATGGCAACCGACATCCCGACTACAATCCAAACATAGGTTTGAAGTTGTTGATGGCCAGTTGAAGAGGCATCATCAATCAAATCTATCGCCAATTGGATATAGCGAGGGATCTCTACTTGTAACCAGTTGACGAGAAAGATGAACACAATCGCCAATAAGTACGATGTGCGATTCATGCGCAGATAATGGGCAATAAACTGTCTTTTATTCATAGTATTCTTTGTTTAGGGCAGGCTCACAGCGAGATTTAGCGATATAACCGGGCAGTTAAGCTAGATAGGTTCATCGCTGAGGTAAAGATACATCAAAAATACTTAGTTGACAATATCAACCATATTCGATAATTAGTTTCCGCTATTAAATTTTAGCATTGCTAGAAACAACTTTGCCGCCAAAAGTGGCGGCAAATAAATAGCTTAGCAGGCCTGGGGCTGTTGATAACGGCTAAAGCATCTCTTTGGCAATCAAATGCAGCAAAAAGGTTTCACGTTCAATACTCATGCCCTTCTTAGGGCTCTCTGCCATGGTCTTTTCGTTATGAGCGATCGCTTCATGGATATTCATCCACACCGGCTTCATCCCGTTTTTCACTTCATAATCTTCGTAAGCCGTTTCGCCAAGCTCACGATCAATCTTGCATGAGTAGCAGTAAGAAATCATGTGCATCATATCTGCATCGTCTTTGTACCAAGGACGAAACTCTTCAAAAATACCGAACGGCTTGATGCTATGGATATTCTTTGCGCCAGTCTCTTCTTCGAGTTCACGAACCATACCTGCGATCACATCTTCCCCTTCATCCAAACCACCACCAGGAATGGTGTAGTCGTGATAACGCTCTGTATACAGCATCAGAATGTCTTCACCATCTAATACAATGGCACGGGCAGCGTTGCGCTTATAGACCGTTTTATTGTCTAGATGGTCGATATCAGGGTGGATGGTTGTTTTTAGGTGTCTCATGATTCTGACTGCTCTACTGAATTTGGCGGCATCATATCATAATCATCAATAGATTCGAGGTTCACAACCGCTAACAAGAACTGATCGGACGGGGATATTCCAACGGTAACTTGAATCCACTTAGCTTGATCTAACACTCAAAAAATTGTTAAACATGAAGAAATATCAACCTATTTCAATATCTTGACTAAATTAGGACAACCTTTTCTGAAATCTAAAATATACTAATTTCATAGAGCTTCTCATTTGGTTCTGTAGAACTTAACGCATTCGATTATAGAGTTATCACGTAGGAGATAGACATGAAGAAAATTGGTTTGATGGCTGTATGTGCCGTTGTATTAGGCGGTTGTGCAAACGACTATGCAGAATATAGCGAAGGCCAACGTGTTTCAGTCGCTAACCCAGCAGCGGTTTATTGTGTTCAACAGGACGGTGAATTAGACACGGTTACTGAAAACAATCAGCGTACAACTTACTGTGTATTCGATGACGGCGAGCGCATTGAACAGTGGGAGTACTACCGCAATAACCATGAGCAAGAAACTGAAAAGTAATCACTTCTATTGCAAGTTTCCAATCTCAAAGCTTTAAAACCCTCCCCCTAAAAATTCAATTATGTTACGTAAACTGTCTGCCATAAGGCAGCGGTTTACCGTACACACACCCCAATTGAACACTGTTTTATTTCTAACATAGCTCTGACATTAGCCTAACCTAGACCGATAGAATGCCCGCCCGTTACAAAATTTTACACATAGAATTATTATGAAAAGCCAATCAAAAACGAAAGAACAAACTCAAATGTCATTTGAACTGCCTGAGTTCACCCTTTCTCAGTCGACATCTCAAGTGATCTACAAACGCTGCCAAACCGCTCTCGTTGTTTTAGCGATTGGTATTGTCGCAAATCTTGCGCTTCGAATTGATTTCGTATTGTTGAATGGCAATGTTGGTGAGGTTTCGGTGACTGAGATGCTGCAACAGTTACTGCTTATTATCGCGTCTGGATCTTTTGCTTATCTAGCGAGAGAGAAGCGTGAAGTTAAGCATGCAGCTATGCTCATCAGTGCATTTTTCGGTGTGATGTTTATTCGTGAAATGGACTTTTGGTTCGACAAGATTGTACATGGCGCTTGGGTTGTCCCTGCCCTATTAGTTGCTGGTAGCGCAATCTTCTATGCGATTAAAAATGGTAAACGAACCATTGATCAACTTGCGCTTATTCTCGCATCCCCACACATGAACTTGCTAGTAACTGGCGTGATGCTTCTTTTGGTGTTCTCTCGCCTATTTGGCATGGGCAGCTTCTGGCACAATGTTATGGGCGATGATTACGTTCGAGCGGTTAAAAACATCGCTGAAGAAGGCACTGAGCTTCTAGCTTACTGTCTGATTGCCTTTGCGAGCTTAAAGACCGTTATTGGCATCACTAGAAAGAAATAATCACCTATCGACACCAGCGATGTGTGTGATCCGATTCCGGATCTAAATAACGATTCAATAAAGTCAGGTTAGTATCTAGTAGAGCTAGGTATTCCCTGACTTTTTTTATATCGGTACCCACTGAAGTCTGCTGGATACAGCGCTCCAATACAGGGAGTAAACTCTCCACAATGTCAAAGTCAGATGAACGTCCGACGAGCTCCTTGGCAGTTATCAGTGCTTCCAAAGACTGTCTTTCTGGCTCTCGCCTTACTGAATCCAAATCTCGCTTAAACGCGCCCGCACAGACACCTTCAAGATAAACTCGGTAGGTCGTCAGTACGTCCATCAACAGAAACAATTGCCCTTGAGCACTTTGATGTGGGTATGGCACCGCAACATGTGCATCCAACCTGCGATCTATTTGCAGCTCCACCCCAAGTGCGGAACACTTCTCGATGAGAACTTTAAGCAAACCTTGCTCGTCCATGAGCGATTGAATCTCGAATATACGTTGTAAGTGGTAGTCATTAGAAACGAATGTCACCTGCACACTCTGCCCGCGAGTAAACAGCCCGCTTTTAATCATCTCTGAGGCCAAATTCTGTATGTTCTCGACAGTATTGGTCGAATGCTGCTCGAGTAAAATCGCCCCCAAGGAAAGCGGATGTTCACGCTTATTTTCAAGCTTCCTAAAATATTGGTGCATCGCATCGGCTTCAGACAGTATTTGCCCTTTTGTTACCCCGCCACAAAATGCTACCGCGGTTTGCTGATTCGACTCTTCTACCAAAGGCTCCGCCAGATACTCAACCAAAGCATCAACTCGACTGATTCCTTCATCAGTCAATTTATTCTCATTAAGTCGCTTACCCAGCACAATAAGGAGGTGATTAATGCTCATTTTATGTTCAAGTCTCGTTTTGGGGATTAGATGGAGTGAATTATGTATACAATACTTGTTAACAAAAGTATTTTGAAATTCTTATATGTTGCTCGCAATAATGCTCACTATTGATAGCGACATCTTAGGTAATACAAGAATAGACGTGTCGCTTTACAGCAAACATAGCACGCTCTTGTATTTCATCGCTCTATGCTTGTTAGCACTAGTCGATAAAAGAGCCCTTTCAATCAATGAATACGCTCAATCGAATAACTGTTTCAACCAAAGAACAGGTTCACTCAAAGAAGTGAAACTAACTAAATACAAATTTTACACAGAGTTCGTCCATCGAACCGTCTTCACAGGAAGTTACTATGCTGTCTATTTTTGATATCTACAAAATTGGGGTTGGGCCGTCCAGCTCGCACACAAATGGACCAATGATCGCTGGGTTTAACTTTACCCAAAAAATTGATGCTCAGCTTAAACAAGTGAAGCGTATTCAAATCGACTTATACGGCTCGTTATCATTGACGGGTATTGGTCACCACACAGACAGAGCAACTTTGTTAGGTTTGCTAGGTAACCGCCCCGATACCATTAAAATCACCAGTGCTAACCAAGCTATGCGCAAGGCGATTGAAGATAAATCTCTGTTGGTTGGCGGCAACCATGAAATTCATTTCGATGTAGAAAGCGACCTGCTCTTCCACAAAACCAACCTTCCGCTGCATGAAAATGGTATGACTATCTCTGCCTTTGACGAAAGCGGCAGTCTTCTGGATATGGAAACCTACTACTCGATTGGTGGTGGCTTTATCGCAACCGCTGATGAGCTACAAAACGGCAAACAAGAAGCAGAAACACAAGTTGAGTTCCCTTTCTCTTCTGCTGATCAGTTGCTTGAACTATCCGAACAACAAGGACTGAGCCTTGGTGGCTTAATTCTACGTAACGAAGTTTCATTCCAAGGTATGGATGTAATTGACCAGAAAGCCGACCAAATTTGGAAGGTGATGTCTCTGTGTATGCAGCGTGGCTTTGACACAGAAGGCATCCTTGATGGCGGTCTAGAAGTCACTCGTCGAGCACCTGCTCTGCTTAAAAAGCTGGAAGCAAATGCCTCGATTGAAAACGATCCAATGGAGATCATGGATTGGATTAACCTATTTGCTTTTGCTGTAAGTGAAGAAAACGCAGCGGGCGGTCAGGTTGTCACATCACCTACTAATGGTGCTGCCGGCGTTATTCCTGCGGTATTGATGTACTACCATCGTTTCATCAAAGAGCTAGATACTAAGCAGCTTAAAGACTTCTTGGCAGTCTCTGGCGCAATCGGCATCTTATACAAAACCAACGCTTCGATTTCTGGTGCAGAGGTAGGTTGTCAGGGTGAAGTCGGCGTATCTTCATCAATGGCTGCAGCAGGCCTAACTGCCCTACGTGGTGGTAGCAACGAACAGATTTGTATTGCAGCTGAGATCGCGATGGAACACTCATTGGGCATGACATGTGACCCGATCGGTGGCCTTGTACAAGTACCATGTATTGAACGAAATGCTATGGGCGCAATGAAAGCAATTAATGCATCGCGAATGGCGTTGAAACGCACCAGCAAGTGTCTTATTTCGTTAGACAAGGTTATCGAGACCATGTATCAAACAGGTAAAGACATGAACAAGAAGTACCGGGAAACTTCTCTAGGTGGCCTAGCCGTGATAAACATATGTTAATATCACTACTAAGTAAATCTTTATGGTAGTGGTATGAAAAAAGCATATTCTTACATTCGTTATTCTTCCCCTCAACAAGCAAGCGGCGATAGCTATCGCCGCCAACTGGCGGCTACACAAGCCTATTGTGATGCCAATGGTTACGAACTTGATACCGAGCTATCAATCTACAAAGAACTTGGTGTAAGTGGCTTTAAGGGCGACCAAGAGCATTTAAAGCAATTTATCAATGATTGCGAAACGGGAAAGGTTAAGAAAGGGAGTTTGCTTGTAGTCGAGAACCTTGATCGGCTTTCTCGACAAGCGATTAATGTCGCTATGCGACAATTTCTGAGTCTTCTCGAATACGTTGATATTTACACTTTACAAGACAAGAAACACTATTCGAACAATGACGGGCGAGATAGTGAAAATCAACTATTAGACATAATGACAAGCCTTATCATTATGTCGAGAGCGCACGAAGAAAGCCTTACAAAGCAAAAAAGACTAAAAGAAGCTTGGGCTAACCAACGAAAAAACGCTCATAAAATCAAGATGAGTGGTTGTTATCCGCATTGGTTGGTGAGATCTGATGATAAAACAGAGTTTTACGTCAAAGAAGACCGAGCACAAATCATCAAAGATATGCTTGATATGTGTATAAACGGACTTGGGGCAACGCAAATAGTCCGTTCTTTAAACAACAATATTGAAAAATATCCTCCACCATCTTCAAAAAAAGAGTTCTGGGTTAGGTCAACCGTAAAACGGTTGTTATCTGATAGAAGATTGTTAGGTGAGCACCAACTTTACAAAGGGCATCACGCCAAGCGTGAGCCTGTTGGAGACCCAATTAAAGACTATTTTCCACAAATCATTGATGAAAAAACGTTTGTTAATGCTCAAATTTCATTGAAATCACGAAAAATCGGAGCGGGAAAAGTAAAAGAAAACTCTTTTTCAAACATTTTCCGTGGTTTTTTACGTTGTGGTCATTGTGATTCACCTGTGGAATACGTCAACAAAGCCGCTAAACAAGTTTCTACGCTGTATTTAACGTGTAGTAATGCAAAACGTGGTGGCGACTGCAATCACTCCAAACACTATCGTTATTTACCGTTAGAACACATGTTAATTCATTTATCTACGGCTAATGGATTTATGCCAAAACCTGAAGAGCCAAACGATTTACAACAACAAATGGAGCTGACGATAATCAAGAGGGTGCGAGCAAACGAAAAGCTTTCTGTTCTGCTTGAAAAGGATTTTACCGCCCCTGTGATAATGGCAAAGATTGAAGAGTTAACGAGTGATGTAGGGAAATATGACGCTCAAATAAAAGAAGTTGAAGAAAAGCTTTTAACCATCAAACCTGATTATGAGTATGAAGATCTTTATCATGATGCGGTTTTAGAAGCGGATTCGGTGAAGAAATTTACGAACAGAACAATGTTTAATAGTTATCTAAACAAAAAAATTGATAGTGCCTATTTATACTCCATAGGCTTATTTCCATGTATGGCATTTAAAATGCACGATGGTAGCGTTCATACGCTTGTTTTAGACGAACGTTATAACTTTGGAGGTTGCACCCTACCGAATGAAAAAGATACGCTTATAAGACTCAACGGTGAAGGTTTAGAGCCTATTGATAAAATCATCTGGGAAATGATAGGGAATACCATTGATTTTGTTGGTAATATTGAGCATGAAAACGAAGAACTCTCCAAAATCTCTCGTAAAATCAGTCTCTTGCTTAGCAAGTTTATTATGGATAGTCAGAATCAAAAATTGCTCTCCGAGTTTAACAAAACTTTGAGCAACGCAATCAATTTAGTTAGCTCAGTAAAATCTGATTAGATTTGTGTTTCCCAAAGAAGACCGCATCAAGCGGTCTTTTTATTACATTGTCAATCGTCTCTTCGGCTGTTCCACGCTTAAACGCTCCATTTCGACCTTCTTTTTGTCTTCCTGTGTCAATTCATCTACCTTGCGAGAAAGTGGCTTAGAAGCGATGTTGTCGAGCTTATATCGGTAATTATTGTCGGTTACGAGTTCCAAACCATCCTCTATCTCACGCATACCAGTGATATGCTTTCCAATTAGTGGCGTAAATTGCTCATCAAACTCTGCTTCTTCCTTGAAATAGGCGTGTAATAAGTGCTGAGATTGGTCAGTTAAATCTAAACGTTGTGTCTGTTGCTCCAATTTCAGCGTGTAGCTTTTCACTTGTTCAGTGATGTAGTTCTGCGCTTCTTTGGCTTGTTTGCAGACCGATAACAATGCTTTCTTTTGATCAGCAAACTGCTGCGTCCAGCTTTCAAGATAAGCGGCATGGGAATTGAACGTTTCTAACCCTTGGTCAAGACACATAAATAGTGTTGCTGTCTCTGAAATTAGCTCTTCTTTCGAGTATGGCAGTGATCCAAACGGACTACCTAACTTTCTATCTAATCTGGATGGATGACCAGTGCTGTGGCAAATCTCATGAAGCAGTATGGCATACCGAGCCTTATCGCTTTTGAACTTATCTCTTGGCGGTATGACGATATGGTCTTCTTTGACGCTGTAATAAGCTCGGTCTTCGTCTTTCTCAATGACGGGAATACCCATCGCATCGATGATAAGTTTCGTTTTTTGGATAAAGGCATAGTCTTGCTCTTCTTCGCTCATGACTCGACTGGCTAACGCCTCTTGTTTGGCGAAATAAGGTTGTTCGTCAATGTACGACTGAGGCAGTAAGTTTTTGATTTTCTCTATCGGAAAAACACGATAACCACGCAGCCCACGCTTCGCTTCAAAGCCTTTGTCTTTCATTTCCTTGAAGCTCATACCCTTGGTCAGTGTTTCGAACTGAGCCTTGCTTATTTTCTCACCGTCCTTAGCGTAATTTTCCAGATATTTCACCACGACATTTTCAAGCTTTATGCCTTTCAATGGTTTGTCAGGGTCAAAGTCGTCAGATTTTTCGGGTAGTTGGTCTTTGTGCTTTTCAAGTAGTTCAGAGGCTTGCTTGAACGTGCTGTAAATCGGTACTTTAGTAGCGCTATTTTGCTGCGCTTCTAAAAGCATAACGATGTTAATTCCATTGTATTCATTGCCAAATATATTCAGAGGTAAAGCGCTTAAGTTAGAACGATAAAAACTCACTTCAACATCACTGTCAGAGCTTGGCTTCTCACCTTTTGGTTTGGAGAAAAAGTCGAATAGTCGGTCTAATACTTGGTCTTGCTGGCTTTTTTTGTTCTTAGTGCTGCCAGCGGCACTCGATTTGGATTTACTCATAAATAACTCCTTTTTTGATGAGCTTCTTTATGTGTTAGCACGCTTTTAAATATCTCCAATTTACTGAAATTATTGACGGTTGGTTTTTCTTTTAGGTATTAGTTTTTTGCTTGTTTGGGGGTTAGAAAAATGATCAGACTCTTGTGAAAAGCTCGATTTGTGGTATGCCATTTAGTAACGATAGGAGGAAAAAAGGATGAGAAATGCGTATACCCAATTGATGATACAGAAGAGCAAATTGTTGCTTGAGAAACGTCCTGAGTTATTCGAACAATACGTTGCTTTTGCCAAGACGTTGGAAGGCTCTGGTGATAAGAATGTTGTGGCTGGCTTGTTGCAGTATTTCTATGAACAGGACTTGTTAAGACCAGAGCTAATTCTGGAAGAGCGCAGCCCATTTGCCGCTCAGATGTTGTTTAGTTTCGAACAATATGACTTGTATAAAGCTATGCTAATGGATTATCAAGCTCACGAGCAGATTGGTTTATATCTGGCTGACAATGGCTTTGACTTGCCCGATTGGGTGTTTGACTCATTTAATCAGTCAATGCCTTTAAATCCACAGCGTATGACGGAAATAAAGCAGAACTACTCAGCGAACCAAATCGTAATTGGTTCGAGTGTCGATGTCCCTGAAGGGTTCTATTTTGGCGATAAGATTTTGTCGAGTTTCAATGATAAAGCCTTGCAAGATGTGGCTTTTGATGTGTTAGAAGAGCCGAAAGGGGTAAACGAAATTTTATCACTGGATGCCCTTCGTCAATTGCATTGCAATTCAATTATTTCCACTGGCGATAGCGGAACGATGATCAAGGACTATTTCGACTTAAAACAACAAAAAGAATGGCTGGATGAGTATCTGGGATTGCATAGTGATACAGCACAGCGTGAGAGTGTTTATTATCACAACGGTAAGCCTAAACCTCTTGCTTCGTCTGTTACAGCAAATGGTGTGCTATTAGGTGAAAATCCCAGTGTGGATGAGTTGATTAACGCTTTACTGGTCGTGAAAGACAAACACATTCATTCTTTTCCGTACAAAGAGCAAAGCGTTGAAAATCTACGTATGGCACTGGAAATAATCAAACAAGATGCGTTATTTGAGGTTACAAGGAGCACGATAGGCGAAAAGGTCGATCAGCGTGTCAGGCTCGTGGTTCAGCAAGTTTGCTTCCCTGATCGTTTGTTGGTTCAAGAGCAAGACAATCCGTTTGAAGGTGTTGAATTGGACGTTGCTCAACCAGTGCCAAATTACGAAGAGCAAGTCTTAGCTGATCTGAAAAGAGAAGTTCAAGAAAGGCTTGATAATGAACCAAAGATTGTAAAGCGTCAGGTGAAGCGCTCGAAGGGGCTGCGCTATGACTAAAAAAGAACTATTAACACTGAGTTTCTTTGGTCATTTATTTGATAGTGATTTTGAAACAATACTCACAGCACAAGACGATTATTCCGCTTTTGAAAATGCGTATCTTGATTTGAATGAGCCGTTTGTCTCATCAATGTTTAAACGCTTGAACGTGGTGTTGTTTGAAGCAGTTCAGGAGCAGGACAAGGTCGATGAAGCGTTGCAAGTGGTTAAACAAGCCTTTCTGACTTGCCAGTTTCAGTGCCAGCATGAGCCTTATACTTTCTGGTATGGTTTTGGATCGACTGATTGTCATGAAAAGTTAGAGTCGATTCTGGCGCATCCATCGGTGGCAACGTTCTATGTTGTGTGTGAAAAGGTGATAGATGATCTGTTCCTTGTTGAGCTGTCAAAGCAAAGTCAAACAAAGCCACGTTTGAGGCTTGGTTAATTGTTCTGTGTGGCTATGGCTTGTGATAAACAGGCTTTTATCACGTATATCTCTGGGAAGGTGATTCGCAGATTGTAGATCTTAAAGCATGGTGTGCAGTGTTGGAATATTTGACCAAAGCTCATAGCCTCCATTACCAATGCCTCAAAATCTCGATCCGTTTCATACTGGTAAAACTCTCGAAATCCCTTTGCCATTCTGTCAGTTGCTTTTTGATAAGCAGTTTCATCAGCATAGTGCAACGCTGTAAGTAGTTGTGATACGTCTTTAAAATCGATACCGATAGAAACCAGCTCTTGTTTAAATCTTTGCCATAGTTCGGTATTGCAACGGGTGTATTGAATCGCAGTGAGCAGATTATCCGCATAGACTGTTTTCGCTATGTGGAAGCGTGAATGTCTTTCTACCATTGCATCATAAAGTTCTGTAATTCCGTATGACTGAGTTGGGTTAATACCCGTTGCAAGGTGAAACTGTTCCGTTACTTGCTGATAGAAGTGCTGCTGTGCTTTGTGATAAGTTTTAAACTCTTTGATATTGCCGTGGCTTCGCTTTCGTTTAGCTGTAGCAAGCCAGTATTGTCTCATCGCATTGATATACACTAACTTTTTGTACTGCTGCAAAAACGCTTCATAATCATAGTCAGATAGCAGACAAATATCTTCGATAGTAAGGTTTGATGTGTAATTATTCAGTTGGTTAATTATGGGTTTCATCACTTCACCTCCTGCGTTTTTCTCTGGATAAAATCCGTAATTTTCTTCTCTTCGGTCTTATCTTGATATGCCAGTAAACACTGGTGTTTTTTGACCAACGGTTTGAAAAAATCGACTAAGAACAGACGATCAGCTTTGCTGACTTCCTCTGCCTGAATCAACGCTTGTTGGTAAGCTGGTAAACGCACAACGTCCATTTGTTGCTTTGCCCTGAAAAACTGGCGATTGAAGCTCTGCTTTGATATGCCTTGTTTACACAGCTCTTGTTCAAATAACACTTCAAAATCGCTTTGGTTCGCAATCAAATCTATCACGCCTTTCAGTTCTCCTTTGTTTAGCTGATCTTCGATCTGCTCGATACTCCAACTCATAAAATCTCCTTGTTTGAATTACCTCTTATTGGTCTACCACAGACTGTGTGATTTGCAATATTTCACTGGCGTGATAACACGTGTATGAGTCCAGAATATAAGGAGTTTGTATGGATAAAGAAGCGCTATTGAGAGAAATTGAAGAGCTGGAAAAGCGAGAATATTACTGTGGTCTTGTCGTTAAAATTGAAGAAAACACACCCAAAAGTTGGACTGTGTTAGTCGAGAAATACCCTTCAAAACTTGAAGAGGCGCAGTCGTTATCGTCAGTTCAGCAAAGGGTAAAAATCACCCTGTATCATATTCAAAAGTTGATTAACGAACATAAAGAAAATCACGAAGTTAATGTTGATATAATTGGTAATCAACCAGAAGTGGATCGTTTACGAGTAAAAGTAACATCAAACAAAAACAGGCTGTTCGATTTTAACTCAGCGACACCCTGTCCAAGCATTTGCACTTTTACGTTGGATAAGTCGTTTTTTAAAGCTTGCCGTGACTATCTACACAAAGAGTGGAAACAAGGGTTCAGTGATGATTTGAAGCGTTATGCCGACCAAACTTTGACCGTAAAATTTCGAGGTGGAGAGCTTCAGAGTTGTGCCAATTCTCAAGGCAAAAATATCGTACTCAAACCACAAACTCAGGCTGGATTGGTGTTCATTATCAACCGCCACTGTGAAACACGATACTGGCTAAAAATGCCCGTTCCACAAGAAATGCGCTGGGCTTTAGAGCAAGGCGCTATCCAAGATTATGGAGAAATTGTTTCATCATTAGACACTGCCCCACAAGTTAAACAATTGTTTTATCGCTGTGATTTTGAGGTAAGTTTAAAGCAGTTCTGCAAAGCTCTGATTGAACGCATTTCACACATTAATACTTACAATCCATTACTTGATGATCTGGGTGTTGATAAAAACAAAGAGGTAGCCCAACGAGCGTTTTCTGATGCACTTGATGAGATCGGCTGGGATCAGATAATGCTTGCAGAAGAACGTTCAAAAGCGTTGTCGCTGTATCACGAGTGGGTTGAGCTGATTACGAGAATGTTGAGTCACTACCTTTGGTATTACCACACAAAATGTTTAAATAAATCGATGTTTGAGCTGAAGCAATTCTCAACAGCAAAGCCTAAGCAACGTTAGTCTTTCATCTAAATTGACGGACGGTAACGCTTAGTCGGTTGAGCTGTGTTTTTTGAAAGCGGTTGAGTGCTTCTCAACCGTTCTTTTTGTGCTTCAATTTGACGTTTTACTCGCTCACGCTGTTCTGGCGAAAGATGTTCACTCTCTAAAAGGTGTGTCCCAACAGCTTCACCAAACTGATACTGGTCAGGGTTCTTCTGGCTGTATCTAACAAAGTTCTTCGCAAATCGAGCCAACTCTTGCTCTAACTTCTCATCAATCATTCTTTGCAGTTTTTTGTCGTTGTTCATATTTGCATACTCGACAACAATCCTCTGGCTGTGCTTGTCGGTAGAGAACATGACTTCAATGTGTAAATATCTTAGATGTTGTCGTCCAAATGAGTATTTGGTTGGTCTGATGAAGATTGCTTGACCTTCGATTAAAGACTTCGCCTCACGAACCAACATCGAGTGTAAAACTTTGGCTGCACTTGGGGCGTGGAGAGTGTTCATCGTTATTCGAGAATGGTTTTCATCAATCTGCTTAATCTGAATTAACGACTCGCCTTTGCGGTTAAATACCGTTGTTTTATGCTTTTCTTCAAACACTTCCAACCCATAATAATCAAATAGCGACTGGTAACGGTTCAGGTGGAAATACTCTTGATAAACGTGGTTGTGCTGCTGGTTGTCCATCTTGAAAAATACCACTTTGCGATAGTTGATAGTGCGTGGCATAAGCTCCATTAACTCGCATTGGTGCTGGCGAATATCATCTAAATCTAAGTCAAACTGCTGCGCTATCTCTTTGCCTGATAACTCTGGCGAGTTGAACAGTGAAGCGTTGTATTTCGTGGCTTTAAGGTTGTTTTGACTGCTCACTTGCTTATTATCCAGTTTATGAAACGACAAATGATGTTGCTTGTTTAAGTTCACCAATACACCTGTGGCAATGCATCGGTTGTAGAACGTCTTAAATGCCTTGTTTTTGGCTTCTTTGTGTTGACTTGGTGGTATTTGTCCTAACTCTTGAGAAAGCGCCTTATTCACTGCGTTAAGGTTGTTTAACAGTACCGTTTCCATCTTTGCGACTGGCGTTGTGTTGCCGTAACGCTGGCTTTGCTGTTCAAAGTGGGATTGTTTTGCGAAACGATGAAGATTTTGTTTCAAATTACGGTTAATGAAGGTATCAATTGTGAATATTACTGGCATAGATTGCTGCTGTATTTCAAGCTGTTGGTTGGGCTTAATGTTGATCGACAACCCTTTCTTCTTCAATTCAGTGATTTTAGCTTGTAGTGGTTTGTCACCGTTTAAGACTTCATTGATCAGATGTTCTAACTCACGAAAAGAACGCTTTACCTCAAACCAGCTCTGGCTATGTCCGAAAAGATATGCCAGATACTCTCTACGTGCAGATTTGGCTTGGCTTTTCTGTTGACCTGTCGCAATGCCTTGTTCTAAATATTGGTTGAATTGTCGTTCAATCTGCTTATGAACCTTTTGCTTTGTTTCAGAAAAATAACGTGGGTTCATATAACGCTTGGTCGTGGGGCAAAAAGCGTGGGTGTAGAAATGAATATGTGGATTCGCTTCTCCTTTAATGTGAAAGTTCAGAGCCAATTCAATCTCTTCGGGTGTGGTCTTTTTCCCTTTGATTTTCTGCTCTTTTTTGATCTGGTTGTAATAGCTCGCCAGATAGTGACGAGTAATGTTTTCCATCATCGCTTTAGCTTGTGTTTCATTACCACCAGATGCTTTGAGTAACCTTTGATATTCAGCTTGAGTAAAGCTCAATGAGCCTTGATAGTTGAACAGTTTCTGAGGGGCTAAACACTCTTGGTAATCGTCAAGTTGCTTGGATTTACGGCTGTTTTTCACGTAATGCTGGGTGATGTAGCGGTGCTGTTCTAAACAGTAAGTATTCACTAACTCTGACAGTTCAGATTGGCGGAGAGATGCGCCTTTGTGCGCCAGTAATGCGCCTAAATCGGGCTGATTTGGGTTTAGACCAAAAGAGAGATTGCAACGCTTGTCGGAGTAGCGTTTGTTCTTCTTGTCTGTGATGAGATAAAGGATGTGATTGGTTAAAGAACCTGTGTGTTTTCCCTTTCGTTTATTGTCGCAGGAAAAAGCGACTTTCTTTATTTTTACGATCATAAGTAAACTTCCTTGTTTACTTA
Organism: Vibrio sp. 10N.261.46.A3; assembly: GCF_041472995.1. Lineage (NCBI taxonomy): Bacteria > Pseudomonadati > Pseudomonadota > Gammaproteobacteria > Vibrionales > Vibrionaceae > Vibrio > Vibrio sp. 10N.261.46.A3. The sequence continues at coordinate 36,902 of NZ_JBFRRH010000037.1, forward strand.
AGTCGTACCATGACACAAATCGATGTCAATATCTTAAATGAAATCGCTCACGTCAGAAGGGAGTTAAGGTTTTGGCTTTAAATACCAACCTGAACCGCGTGTACCGAACTCACTCCCTTTGATGTGAATCTTTCCTTCTTCTAAGAGAGTTATGGTTCCCCCCACAGTTTGTTCACCTTTGGTCATTTGAATCTGGTAATCGTCACCTTCGTAACTCAGCACATCCAGCAATAATTTATCGCCTGCAATGATTGCTTCGTCACCGTGGAGAGAAAATACGTTCATCTTATCAGGGAACCTTGATAATTTACGGGCTTGCTTCTCAGAATATTTTGAAAGGTCTAACACATAGTCGCCTTCAAAATCGTGACCTCCAGAAAACAAAGTAGAGAGTAAGAGCACAAGTATTAGAATGCCGCTGAGTGCAATTGATTTTACTTGAAGTGGTAGCGCTTTAACATCATCAATGGTCTTAACTTTTTTTAATGAAGCAACGCTTTTTTCAATGGACATTTTTAATCCTTATTATTTCGATTATTCAAAACCGATTAATTATTGAGGTTTTTTATTGATTACACTTTTCAATATATTGTTCCAGAATAATATATTCAATAGTGTTAATAACATGTTTTTAGTCCAATGGAGCGATTGGGGCAGCAATGGTTTCGGTCTCTCCATTATTTTGGAAAATCTATATCAGGTCCCTTGAAACCTGGTTTGGTCCTGATAATCTAATGGTAAATAAATCGCATCAGGTAAATTGTTTATGTCATTTGTTCGGAAAGAGACGGAATATTACAATGTGGCTGTTAGTGATGATTTATCAAAATACTTAGAAATGTATCGCTCTCTTGATCCTATTTTTTCAACAATGGATGATAGGAAACTCATTCTTTTTGTTGTACATAAAGCAATTGAAAAAAATGAAAATATTTATACAGAGGAACTTGATTTATCAAGAAATCGAAATGTAAAGTTAAAGAAAACGAGTTTAATAGCAAAGCATTTTGAAAGTATAAATAAAAAGTATAGAGATTATGGTGTTCAGATTAGTGCAAGGCAATATTTCCACCGTTTAGTGATGAATTACTTAATCGAATCAAAAAAAAGAAAAACCGTTTAAAATAATGGAGAGTGTAAAGTGGTTAAAAATATAAAGTCATGTGCAATTGTTGGTGTTGCTGTATTAATTTCAACATCTACATTTGCGGCATCAAAGCATGAAATAGCCTATGAAAAAGAAAAACGTTTTAATTTTGGTTCATTTTCAGTAGAAAGCTTGGAGAAGATTGAACCAACTAAAACACAAGAAGTAGATGGTGTGGAAATGTTCTACTACGATGCGGACGAAGTTAAGAAACACCCTTTTTCACGTGGTCATCACCCTCAAACGACATTGTTAATAGACAAAGATAAAACAATGGCACTGTATAATGCAAAGTTCAAAACTCAAGAAGACTGCATTAGTGACCTTGGGAAAAGAGAGCTAAAAAGTTATTATTACAAATCATATAGAACACGTGCAGTTAAAAGCTCTCCAAAATCTACAAAATGGAAAGTTACCACAAGAACAGTTGATGAAAGCGGTTTGACAAACACAGTATCAGAAGTGAAAGTTGAAATAAATCCCAATGATTATGAGATGGTTGGCGATTTCCAAACGCTTAAAGCTTATTTCAATCCATTATATCCTAAACATGCCGGTTCATTTGAACAGCCCGTAGAAGGTGATTTTTATGTTGAGATGGAATGTAAAGTGGACGGTTCAGCAAAACTTTTGTTTAAAGATGTATACCGAAACGAAGCTTTGAAAAAATAAGAATAAATAAGAGATTGCCTGACAATCTCTTTTTCTTTAATGCGCTATTGGTGGTTGTTCTTTTTTAGATGTGCGTGTTTTTAATTTAATGATGAAGAAGATGGTGATATAAGATGGGCTTGTACAAAGATATGAAAACTTTTCGTGATGGTATTTATGAGACTGGTCACTCAATGCACGATAACAGCTTTGTTTTGAAAGTTGAAACTCGAATTAGACAAAAAGGTGATAATTTTATTAATTACGATTTTTATCTAACATACAATTTGTTTGTATTAATGTCTTGGCTTTCTTTGTTCTTGGGATACCCAATCATTCGTTTCTATTTCCCAGAAACTGATATCGGAAAATTACAATACACTATGTTTCACGATCTTGATAACATCAATCTTAGTGTTTTTGGTTCAGCCGTTAAAGCAGCCTTTTGTGCCTTTTTATACACTTGCGTTACGTTTACACTCTTTGGTTTATGCATGGCAATCAAACATGGTTCAGTCCGTTTGTTTTTTGATTTCTTAGGACAAAGCTTTTATCAAGGTTATAAAAGTGGTGTATTCCTTGGCATTCTTTTCTTTTTTATTCTTTTTACTTAATGTTTTTCCATATTTTAATGTCTAAAAATAAACTGATAAAAAATTGAATGCCGACTTATATTCATAGTGTCGCTGTTAAAAACCCTCAACAAACTAATTACAACATTTTAAAGGTATATACTATGGGCAAGAAACATGTTAAAGACAATGTTTTATACATACCTTACAACACTTCCTTTTCAAAACTTCGTGATTTTTTAATTGCTACAATTATCATCGCAATCCCCTTAATGTTCTCTGGATGGGTTATTTATGATTCTTTGTTTAATACCTATGTCGATGCAAAAGGAGTTGAGTTTATCAACTTTGAAAGATATGGCGATCTTGGCGTAAAAGAGATGATGTCTCCTCTGGCGCAAGTGCCTATCATCTTCTCCATTGCGTTTTTACTTTCAGCATTAGTCAAATTCCTTTATTCAGAATTTGCACCTAACCTGTTTCGTGGTGACGGCCCTGTTTGGATGATTTTCTTACTCCCTCTTTGTGCTCTTCCTGCGTTAATTATTCCGTTTTTTGCTTTTTCTAACTTTTCCACAGCAGACCTAACTCAATATGGAATCGAAAATGCAGAAAATCTATTAGTTTCTATTGGCGCGTTCGGCAACCTCCCAATAATTGTTATTAGCTATCTCATTTATGTTCGTATTCTGTTTAAAAAGAAAGGTAAGCACGAATACAGAATGTTCCATGCTGATACAGGTCGTGAATACCATCTAACAGATGATGGTGAAGTGTTCTTTGCAGACTTCCGAGGCGGACGAGACTTCTAAGCCGAAACCTTATCTATCTATCAGTCAGACAACGGTGGTTGTAGGCAATCCAGTGTTTTAGATGCTTTTCCAACTCCACTATCTCAACCATCTTCTGCTTCATGGTTAAGCCAGCATCATTTTGAGTTTGATGACAAGCTTTGATGTGCTGGTTTAATTTATTCATTGCTTTTGTTACTGTTTCAATGGTTTGTTTATTCTGTTCAGTGATGGTCAGTCGTTGAAACTTGGTTTTGCTCAACAGGAGTAGCAGCTTATCGAGCTGAGATGGTGGCGTTTGGGCTGCGGTTAACTTCTGCTTTAATCGGTCAAAATCTTGCAGTAAAGCTGTTTTGACTTGTGTTGAAAGAGCGATGTCTTTTAGTTGCAACTTGGCTATGTTAATGACCGATAGCGCTTCTTCTTGAGGTTTGTTAAGTGGCTTGGTTGTGAACTGAGCCATTGTCTTTTCAAATCTCACTGGATTGCTCACGGCAATGCGTCTTTTCGATTTTGTACTGGTTGATTGTGCCAGTGCTTTTACCTTTTCTTGATGTGACTTAACAAACTCACCATCTACACTTAATCGTTGGATCTGCGGTTGGGCTATCTCAAAATCAAACACCAGTAGCAGCTCTTGTAAGATATGCAGATACGTTGGTAAGAACTGCTTATTTCTTACCGAAAGTTGTTCTGATGCACTGAGTTTATCTTCGATTGTCTGATATCTGTTTATGTCAAAATCAACAGGGTTTGTATCACTGAGGTGTGCTCTTAGCTTTGCATCTAAATCCAGCAATTGCTGGGCGTTCGGTGCGAACAACGCTGATTGGTTGTTGTGAAGGGTTAAATCTTCGCTTTGAACCGTTAACGTTTCGCCATTAAACACCGCATTGATTAGCTGAGTTTTGTGTTTGAATCCACATTGCTGCGTCAATTCAGATAGATACTGTTCGATCTCCTTATTGGTTGAGTAGTGAAAGAACTTTTTGCTCATTAATTCTCCCCAATCGAGTTTTGAAAAGTTATCAATTTTGATAACGATTTTTTTGAAGGTGGAGTGAAAGTGATTGGGTGGTTTGTCCACTTTCGGGTTGTGGTGTGATGATTTATTTCTGAGTTTGAGCGTTTGATCGGACGGTTCAGCAGTTGGTTTTGGTGTTGTATTTGTATCGTCATAGCATCTCCTTTTTCTGTGCTTATCTCTATGTTGTATCGCACTTTTCAGATATTGCAATAGCACTTCTCTCACGACTGGTAAGGAGTCAACTGGGACAGTTGATTAGGTTTCATACGATACACCCACGCAGTGGTGGGAGTATAAACCCTTGTCTTGCAATGGCTTTTGATCTTTTGATTTGAATATTCTGTGATTTAAGCGGTTTTGGATACTTCCTTTTTAGGTGGTAGGGAGTATTGACCGCTCACCAGTCTCAGGAGGTGTGATTGGTCAATGGTCTTACAGGTGGATAGTCCAGGTGGTTTTTAGTTGAGTTGTCTTGGGCAGACCGTTGGATAATCGAACAATGATCTATGATAATCCTTGCCCCTTTCTACCAACCAGAGCGTTATTGTGTCTACCCTTACCATTTTTGATAAGAAATTGATTATTGAGTCTATCAAGGCAGAGCTTGAACCTACACGCCAAGATAGAAGTGCAATGTCAGATATGTCTTGGGTTATGACTGTCGTTAAAAATGAATTGTGTGAGCAAATGCTTGTTCAAACTCGAGGTAATCAAGCCAAAGCTGCAAGGCTTTTAGGGATAAATAGAGGGACTTTTCGAGATCGAATCAAGGCAATTCATGAACGTAAAGAGTGGTTAGATTAACTTATCCACCTAACATACCAGAATTAGCCCGTATTGCTCCGATCTTCGAGTGAAGGTCTATTGGCTTATCAAGTCAGATATACGGGCGAAAAGCCGCAATTAACGATACTTGAAACATACTTCCTCTCTTGTTGAGCTTATACAACCGTTCTTTCCCTCCAAATCCATCAATTTTTTAATATCCAAAGCTATTCGACTCTTCGAGTCCGTTCTGAATGTAAAAGCAATGCTGTTCTTTAACGCATTAAGTAATGGCTTTAAGCTTTCCCAGAAATGGCGAACGCAGTGAGTTTAATACAAGATGAGCAGAATTGTTTTCGTTGGCACTTCCTTTCTTGACCGAAATAGAACTAACCATTTTACTTCTTTTTAAAGGACGGGAAAGTCGGCTGGCTGGTCAGCGACTTTATATTAAAAATAAAAATGTATTAAATAATATTAAAGATATTAAAAGAGGTGGACACCTTATCAGTATTATCGGACGGTTTATCAGAAAAAGGGGACGGCTTATCAGTGTTGAATGGACGGTTCACCAGTTGGTTACTTCCAGCCCTTCTATTATTGACGAACGGTATAGGGTGGACAGTTTTGATCTTTTTTTGATAAACCGTCTTGACAAATATTTTAAATATGTAAAAACATAAGAAGGATAAAAATCAAATAGAGAACTTTACTGAATTAATTTACGCTAAATAACCTCCACGATTGCACTCACCCTCACTGGGATAGGCTTTACGCTTTGATTTTTGCTCTTGACGACAATAATCAAAGGAGAAACTTATGTCAGTTAAAACACCTCTAAATAATCACAACGATAAAATCTTAATCGTAGAACGCCAGTTTATCCATACTCATTTCAACGAATATCAACGTCTGATTCTACCGCCAAGCTTGAGTTTTAAAGCGTTAAAAGTGGCGTTTTATTTACTGCATTATAATCAGCTGATGAACCACATAAATAAAACAAACGATATTAAGGTTTGTCGTCTTTCAATGTCTGATCTGTGTTGTTACTTCGAAACAAGCAAAAAGGTGATGCTGGCTATTGTTGAGTCGCTAAACCACCCTTTAATCGCAATGGTTTCGGTTGATAATAGTGGTGTGTCTTACACGGTAGACAGAGCTGCACTATGTCCAAAAAAAGCGGTAATAAATGACGAACATACAACCTCCTCTTATTTCATCGATTTAGATAAGATGAAGCCACATCGTTCAATCATTGGCTGGATGATGGGCAATTTTAAAGCGTTTTACGGTCAGAAAGTAAAACTTAATCGAACGTTCTTATTCGACTTTTTTGGGTATGCCTGTGAAACAGAAAAACAGCGTAAAGATGCGGTAAGAACCCTTAAGCGAGCGGCTAAATCACAAGGCTATGAGTATCAAAAATATTGCTTCGTGCCAACTCAACAGATTGAGTTAGATGATTACGCTATTCACCTTTCTCAGCTTTACTCAGAGCAAGAGCAAGAAGTTGATTTACGATCTGTTTCAGATTATGAGGCGTATTATGGTCAGTTGTAATGTTTCGTATGAAGAATCTTTAGCACATTGGCAACGATCACATCCTTGCGTGGTGTGTGTGTCACTTGAAGAATATCAAGAGCATGAGTTAATTGAAGTGGTTGGTTTACCTGACGGTGATATACACGTTAAAGCGAATCAAGAGCAGCCTATCGAACAATGTCTTTATCAGTTATTGGCTTATGAAAGGCTTGTCGTTGCCGACAAACAACGCTTCTTTGCTGAGGTAGAAAAGCGCCTGACCAGTCCATCACTTTTTACTGAACATGTGCTCAATCAATTAAAGCAACGAACTGTTTCAGTCAGATCTGTCCATCGGTATAGAACAGCGCAGCAACTACGTAACGACTACATCAACGCTCAACTCTCTCGATTAAAATCACACTGACATTAGCTCCGATTTAAGGGGCTAATTTACAACAACAATATAGGTAGTCTTGTCTTCCTATCTTTGAGAATTGCCCTGTTTAGGTCTTTTTTGCGTTTTAGGGAAAGTGATTGCGGGATTTTTGTGGGTATTGCGGAAAAAGATAAGTGATTTGGTAGGTTGGGTTAACGCTTTGACTTGATGCAATAAATTGAAGTGCCTCTACAGCTTCAAGAACTTCACTATGGTATAATTCGGCTAATTTTGTATGAATAAAGATGAATAATAATGACGAACAATAACTTTTCTTCAACGGCAGCGCTGCTGTGGTCAGTGGCAGACCTACTGCGTGGCGATTTCAAACAGTCTCAATACGGTCGTATTATCTTACCTTTCACTCTTCTTAGACGTTTAGAGTGCGTGATTGAAGAGACTAAATCTGATGTTTTAGACAAGTATGAAGCAGTGAAAGCAATGCCTTTTGAAGCGCAAGACAAGATCTTGACTCACTCGGCAAAACTGAGCTTTTACAACACTTCAAAAATGGATCTGAGTCGTCTCGGTGAAACGAACGTTGCAAGTAACCTTGAAAGTTATATTCAGTCATTCAGCCCCAACGCTCGTGAGATTTTCGAGCATTTCGATTTCTTCAATACGATAGATAAATTGGAAGAAGCGGATCTTCTTTACAAAGTATCAAAACAGTTTGCGAATGCGCCATTATCACCAGAGCAAATCAGCAACTATGGAATGGGTTTGGTGTTTGAAGAATTGATCAGACGCTTTGCTGAAAGTTCAAATGAAACGGCTGGTGAGCACTTTACGCCAAGAGATATTGTCCGTCTAACTACGTCATTAGTTTTTACAAACGATGATGCAGCTCTTACACAAGCTGGCTTAGTGCGTTCAATTTACGATCCTACGGCTGGTACAGGTGGTTTCTTATCGTCAGGTATGGAATATCTTCACGAATTGAATGATCAAGCTTCTCTATCTGCTTTTGGTCAAGAGCTAAATCCTGAGTCATACGCAATCTGTAAAGCAGATATGCTAATCAAAGGTCAGAAGGTCGATAACATTAAGTTAGGTAATACCTTGTCTAATGACCAACTCCGCACTGATAAGTTTGATTACATGTTATCGAACCCTCCGTTTGGTGTGGATTGGAAAAAGATCCAAAAGTTCATTAGCGATGAGCATACAGATAAAGGCTTCGAAGGTCGTTTTGGTGCAGGTTTACCACGAGTATCTGACGGTTCGTTACTCTTCTTAATGCACCTTGTGAGCAAAATGCGCCCTCAACATGAAGGTGGTTCACGTATCGGTATTATCTTGAACGGCTCACCACTGTTTACGGGTGGTGCTGGTAGCGGTGAAAGCGAAATTAGACGCTACATTCTTGAAAATGACTTGCTTGAAGCAATTGTCGCTCTACCAACTGATATGTTCTACAACACTGGTATTGCAACTTATGTTTGGGTCTTATCAAGCCAAAAGCCAGCTAATCGTAAAGGTAAAGTTCAGCTAATCAATGCTTCAAAAGAACGTGCTAAAAAAGGCGGTCGTGGTCGAAGTGGCGGTGGTGAAGTTGAAGGGGGGGATCAAGATGTCTTTTACTCTGCGATGCGTAAATCGTTAGGCAGTAAGCGTAAAGAGCTGACCGAAGAGAGCATTGAGACGATTGTAAAAACCTACGGGCAATTTGCCGAAAATACTTTTAGTAAGATTTTTGATTATAAAGAATTTGGCTACCGCAGAATTACAGTTGAACGTCCTCTTAAACTTGTGATTTACCCGAAAGACGAATTACGAATTGAAGCGCTTAAAGCGGATAAAGCGTGGACAAAATTGAGTGAAGCACTTCAACAAGCCGTATTAGAAGCCCTTGCTTCACTCACAGAAGAGAAGGTGTTATCTCGTGATACATTCCTAAAAGACTTTACCGTTAATTTAAACGGCTCAAAGCTTACCGCAGCACAACAAAAGCTAATTGTTAAGCACTTAGGTGAACACGCTGATGAAGCAGAAGTGTGTAAGGTTAAAGGTAAAGTGGAAGCTAATCCTGACCTACGTGATAACGAAAACGTGCCATTAACGGAAACCGTTGAAGAATACTTTGCTCGTGAAGTATTACCGCACGTTTCTGATGCGTGGATTGATACTAAAAAGACCGATGAACTGGACGGTGAAGTTGGTGTAGTGGGTTATGAAATCCCATTCAACCGTCATTTCTATGTTTATGAGCCACCAAGAGCCTTAGAAGCCATTGATGCAGATTTAGATGCGGTATCGGCTGAGATTATGCAGCTACTTAACGAGGTGCATTCGTAATGACAGGTCGTTATAAAGCATACCCTGAGTATAAAGAATCTAACCATATTTGGCTTGGAAGTGTTCCTGCACATTGGGACATTCTGAGAGCAAAACGTATTTTTACAGCGGTTAGAGTTCCAGTGAAAGAGTCAGATGAACAATTAGCAGCCAGTCAAAAGTATGGTGTTGTTCCACAATCATTAATGATGAAACTTAATAATGCAAAAGTTATGTTGGCATTAAAGGGGACTGATTCATTTCGTCATGTAGATAAAGATAACTTCGTAATTAGTCTTAGAAGCTTTGAAGGGGGAATTGAGCATAGTGCGTATGAAGGATGTGTGTCTCCTGCCTATACCGTTTTAAAGGCTTCGCTAAAACAATGCCCAGTATTCTTCAAATATTTATTAAAGTGCGAGCCATTTATTGCAGCACTTCAATCTACGACTGATAGCCTTCGTGATGGAAAGTCAATTTCATATGAACAGTTTGGCTCCATTTATCTTCCGTATTGTAATTTTGAAGAACAGCAAAAAATGGCCAACTTCCTCGATCACGAAACCGCCAAGATCGACACCTTAATCACGAAACAAGAAAAGCTGATTGAGCTGTTAAAAGAGAAGCGTCAAGCGGTCATTTCACACGCAGTGACCAAAGGGCTTAACCCTGATGCCCCAATGAAGGATTCTGGTGTGGAATGGCTGGGGGAAGTGCCTGAGCATTGGGAAGTTGGTCGAGTAAAAAACTTAGCTAAATTAATATCAAAAGGTACAACTCCAAGCACTATTGGCGGAGGTTTTATTGACGAAGGCATAAGGTTTTTAAAAGGTGAGAATATTGGTAAATCACTTTTCGTTAACCTATCTCCAACTTTCTATATATCCGAAGAAGTAGACGCTCAATTGTCGAGAAGTCGGTTACAAGAAAACGATGTGTTAGTAATCATTGCGGGTGCGACAACTGGCAAAGCCTCTATTTTAACCAAAGAGTTATTACCTGCAAATACCAATCAGGCTGTTAGTTTCATTCGCCCGAAGAAAACTATTTATTCAAAATTAATCGCACTTTGGCTTTCAACCGAATATGCTCAACGTATTATTTGGATGGGAGCAGTTCAAGCTGCCCAACCCAATTTATCAATGGAAGATCTGGGTAACTTACCAATAGTGTTACCTGACGAAGACGAGGTTATCCCTTTACTAAACGAGATAGACAGAAAAATTGAACAATTTGATGCTCTAACTTTAAAAGCTAATAGTGCGATTGAGTTGATGAAAGAACGCAAAACAGCTCTTATCTCAGCAGCCGTAACTGGCAAGATTGATGTGCGTCACTTTGTTTTAAAGCAAGGGCAACAGCAAGGAGTTCAGGGATGAGTCGTTTAGAAAACAAAATTGAAGCTAATAATCGTTCGATCTTTGAAGTGCTTGATAATAAAAAATACACCGTTGATTATTATCAGCGTGAGTATAGTTGGGAACAAACCCACATTGAGCAGCTCGTTACAGATTTGTGTAATGCGTTTTTAGACAACTATGCTCCATCTCATCAACGCTCAGATGTAGCAGATTACAACAGCTATTACTTAGGTCCATTTGTCCTGAGTGATAAATCAAACAAGCGAAGTATTATCGATGGTCAACAGCGTTTAACCTCACTAACGCTCTTTCTTATCTACCTAAACAACAAACAAAAAGAGCTTGATCTGAATGAGTCAATTTCTGGAATGATTTTTTCAGAAAAGTTCGGACAAAAGTCATTCAATATCGATGTGCCAGAACGAACGGCTTGTCTTGATGCTCTGTTTAATCAAGGGGAGTTCGTACTACCTGACGAGGCGGATGCGTCAACTATTAACATGGCAGCTCGTTACCAGAATATTTGTGATGCATTCCCCGTAGATCGTATTGATGAGAATGTGTTACCTCTGTTTCTTGACTGGCTACGTGAGCTTGTTGTTTTAGTGGAAATAGTGGCTTATAGCGATGAAAATGCCTACACCATTTTTGAAACGATGAATGATAGAGGTTTAAACCTTACACCAACCGAAATGCTAAAAGGTTTTTTGCTTTCTAAGTATCGAGATAATGAAAAACGTAAGTTCTCTAATGATTTCTGGAAGCAAACCATTATTGACTTAAAAGCGTTTGATAAAGAAGAAGATCAACGTTTTATACAAGCTTGGTTAAGAGCAAAGTATGCTGAATCAATCAGACAAAGCAAAGCAGGCTCACTTAACGAAGATTTTGAGAAAATTGGGACACGTTTCCATAATTGGGTTAGAGATAACTTAACTCGAATTGGTTTAGCGAAAGCTGGCGAAGCGGAGTTTGATTCGTTTATCAACACTGAGTTTAAATACTATGTTAATGCCTATCAACGCATTCGAGAAGCTGAAGAAAACTTCACGCCTGATTTGGATTCAATACACTATATCTATCAATGGGGTATCGCAACCTCGTTGAGTTACCCTTTAATGCTGGCTCCACTCAAAGCAACCGACTCCGTGGCTCTGGCTAACCAAAAAATGAACTTAGTCGCTAAATACATAGACATATTCTGTGTACGCCGTTCAATAAACTTTCGAACTTTTTCAGCCAGTTCAATTCGTTACACAATGTATAATTTAGTTAAAGAGATACGAAATAAAGACTTTGATGAGTTGGTCGAAATTTTTAATAAAAAACTCGATGAAATGGATGAGCAATGGGATGGCCTTGAGTGGTTCCGCTTACATGGTCAAAATGGTCGTTTCGTAAAATATTTATTGTCACGCATTTCTGGTTATGTTGACGGATTAGCAGGCGAAAATACCGATTTTGCGACTTACTATCATGCAGAAAATGGTAAGCCATATGAGATTGAGCATTTATGGGCAAACAATTTTAATAATCATAGAGACGAGTTTGAGCAACTAAACGATTTTAATGATACTCGCAATAGCATTGGGGCATTGGTCTTATTACCAAGAGGAACAAACCAATCATACAGCGATAAACCTTATATAGAAAAAGTAGTTCATTACATCAAAGAGAATCTGTTAGTTAAGTCTCTGCACCCACTAACCTACGAGAATAACCCAAACTTCAAAAAGTTAGTTTCAAATTATGGGCTATCATTCCAGCCACACCCTGATATGAAGGTTGCGAATATCCAAGATAGATGTGATTTATACCGACAAATATCTGAAAAAATCTGGTGCTTACAAGAGGACTGTGTTGGTGAGTAAAGAAAAAACAACAAGAGAGCTTCAATTCCAAAACGACATCCTTGACCAAATGCAGTCGAACGGCTGGCTGTTAGGTCAATCGAACAAATACAACCGTGAGTTGGCTCTTTATTCTGAAGATGCGGAGGCATTCATTCAGAACACTCAACCTCAGCAATGGGAAAAGTTAGCGCAACACTCCCCAAATACAGAGCGCAATCCTACCGCTACTCGTGATGCGATGTTCAAAGCGTTAGATCGTGATTTAAAGAGTAAAGGCACGTTGTGGGTTTTACGTAACCAAGTTAAAGATCGTGGGGCTAAGTTTCGCTTCTGTTCTTTTAAGCCCGATCACGACTTAAATCCAGATGCTACGGCTCAATATCAGAAAAATATCTTACGTGTTGTGCCAGAGCTGATTTATTCACCTAACGGCTATGACGGACGTATCGATTTAACTTTGTTCGTCAATGGTATTCCTGTTGCTACCTGTGAACTCAAATCTGAGTTTAAACAATCGATTGATAATGCCAAAGTCCAATACATGAAGGACAGGCAGCCCAAAGATCCAGCCACAAAGAAAGCAGAACCATTATTAACCTTTAAGCGTGGTGCATTGGTTCATTTCGCTGTAAGTCAATACAACGTAGCTATGACGACTTGTTTGATGGGAGATAAGACATTCTTCCTACCATTCGATCAAGGAACGTGGGACGGTGGCAAAGGCAATGACATACCAGAAGATGATTCTTATGCGACTTCTTACCTTTGGAATGAGATTTTCCAGAAAGACAATCTACTGCTTATTTTAAGCCGTTACATTCATTTAGAACGTAAAGAGATTGAAGAGTTAGACGGAACAATTAAAGTCAAAGAAACGATGATTTTCCCTCGTTACCACCAATGGGCGGTCGTGTCTAAACTGATTAACACAGTCGATCTGGAAGGTACGGGTGAGAAGTATCTGGTTCAACACAGTGCTGGATCAGGTAAATCTAACTCTATTGCTTGGCTTTCACACCAACTCGCTTCAAAACACTATTACACTGAACATCCAGAGCTTGACAAACAAGCTGGTGATAAGGTTTTTGACTCCGTTATCGTCATTACAGATAGAACCGTTCTTGATAGCCAGTTGCAAGATACGATCTATCAGTTCGATCATAACGAAGGAATGATTGCTCGTGTTAATCGTGAAGCAGCGCAAGGCTCTAAATCGAGTCAATTAGCAGGAGAGTTAAAGGCTGGCACATCCATCATTATCGTGACCATTCAAACCTTTCCACACGTCTTAGAAGCGATACGTGAAGACGCAACGTTAGCTGGTCGTAGTTTTGCTGTTATTGCTGATGAAGCTCACTCAGGACAAAGTAGCTCTAACGCTCGTAAATTGCGTGAAGTGTTAATGGCAGAAGAACTCGAAGACGATACTGAATTAGACAGTGAAGATATGCTGCGTTTGTCTTTGGAAGCTCGTAAAGGATCAAACAAACTTAGTTACTTTGCTTTTACCGCCACACCAAAAGCAAAAACATTAGAGCTGTTTGGTCGCAGACCTGATTTATCCGAACCTGTCAGTGATACAAATAAGCCCGAAGCGTTCCACGTTTACTCTATGCGTCAAGCGATAGAAGAAGGGTTCATCTTAGACGTTCTACAAAACTACACCAGTTATCGTGTCGCTTATCAACTGGCACACGAGAACCCAACGTCAGACCAAGAAGTTGATAGTAAAAAAGCCGCTTCAAAAATGGCGAAGTGGGTTCGCTTGCACCCTTACAATATTGCTCAAAAAGTTGAAGTGATTATTGAACACTTCAATAGCAAGGTGAAACACCTGTTAGGCGGTGAAGCTAAGGCGATGGTCGTTACGTCAAGCCGATTAGAAGCCGTGCGTTATAAGCTGGCGTTTGAAAAATACGTGCAAAGTAAGGGCTATAACAATGTCAATGCGATGGTGGCGTTTTCTGGTGATGTGAATGATCCTGAATTACCCGATCAGGCGTTTACAGAAAATAACATGAACCCGAATTTGCGTGGTCGTGATATGCGTAAAGCATTTGATACGGCAGATTATCAAGTGATGTTGGTTGCAAACAAGTTCCAGACAGGTTTTGACCAACCAAAGCTTGTTGCTATGTATGTCGATAAGCCACTAAAAGGCGTTGAGTGTATTCAAACCCTCTCTCGTTTAAACCGAACTTGTAAAGGTAAAGATAGAACGTTTGTGCTTGATTTTGTTAACGAGCCTGACGATATTCTTGAAGAGTTTAAAGTCTATTTTCAAACGGCTGAATTAGCAGGGGTATCTGATCCTCATATCGTCTATGAGTTGATGGATAAGCTGAATAAGGTAGGGATTTACCAGTGGTTTGAAGTTGAAACATTTGTTGAAGCTTATAACAGTAAAAAAGCCAAACAAGCCAAGTTAGCCAACTTGTGTAAAGCTCCCGTAACACGCTTTGAACTTCGTTACAAAGAAGCGACACACGTTTTAGAATCGGCACAAGCGGATCTGTCTAAGGCGAAAATTGAGAAGAACGATAAAGCGATAAAGTTTGCTCAAAACAGTGTGAAAAACGCTAAGGAAGCCAGAGATATTCTGGAAGTGTTTAAGAAAGATTTAGTCTCTTTTGTTCGCTACTACGAGTTCATTTCACAGATTGTCGATTTTAGTGATTTCGATTTAGAGAAGCTGGCGTTGTTTGCAAAACACCTTGCGCCTCTGCTGCGTTTAGAGTTAGTTCAAGAGGATGTGGATTTAGCGGATGTGGTAATGACGCATTACCGTTTACACGAGCAGCGAGAAGCTGATTTACAGTTAGGTCATAAAGTGGGTGAAGATCCCACGCCTTACTTACCACCAACAAAAGAAGGCTCAGGTGCAACACCGAAAGATCCAAAAACTGAATTGCTTAACGAAATTATCGAGCGAATGAACGATTTGTTTATTGAAGACGGTTTGACGGAAAGTGATATGTTGAACTATGCCAATACAATTATGGGCAAAGTCTCTGAAAACAACGTAGTAATGGATCAGCTTCGTAATAACACCAAAGAACAAGCTATGTTAGGTCAGTTCCCTGAATCAATTAATGAAGCTGTGATTGAGAGTATGGGCGTTCATGAGCAAATGGCTATGAAAGTCCTGTCTAATGACGCTGTGGCTAAGAACTTTGCTGCATTGATGTTTGATATGTTGATGAAAGGTTTGGGGAAGGAAGTGCCAAAGAATATCTAAAACGAGGACTTTGAGCTACTTATGATTTTAAAGGAGTGGAAAACCACTCCTATTTTTTACACCAAAAATAAAAGTAGTGTTATTGACATAAGTTTATCCACATGGCACCACCGTGTGAATAACAGACAAGAACACGAGTGGAGAAAGCCTCTATAGAGACGGCATTCTTGTAAACTTAGTTTTCAATATCTCAACAAAGCCAGCCACCACGCTGGCTTTTTTATTGGCCAAAGCCCAACAGCCAATTAAAAGTGATACTCACTCAAAATCATTTACAGAATGATCGTCGCTAACTTTCCCTTTATTAGTTCATTACTTAGCCACAAATGATGATGGCTAAATTTCACACTGCTATGCATCCACTAGCAAAATCTAACGTTGCAAATTTCATTCATGAGAAATATGAATGCACTCATAAGAAAAGATATATCGAGTAAAGTTCTGTTTGGGACAGATGTTTCAGTTTATGTATTACTAGTAATGATATTATAATCGGGTAATTACACTACATATTAATACAAATGTGAGAATAAAATAATGTGGAATAGATTAAACAAATCAATGATGTTCTGCCAAATGATGTTCGGGCTTTCGTTCTATGGCGTCATGGTGATCTTGACTCGTTTCTTCCTTGAAGATCTGAACTACAATGAAGCCGACACCATGATGGTTGTTGGTGCTTTCTCTGCAATCGGACCGCTATTTGCTATTGCAGGTGGCTTTATCGCCGACAAGTTTTTAGGCGCTTACCGATCTTTAACCATTGCCTTCCTAGGCTTCGCAAGTGGTTACGTTCTACTGGTACTTGGTGCAGCAGCAACCAATGTTCCGATGGCATTATGTGGTATTGCGTTAGCAAGTTATGCACGTGGTTTGATGTCCCCTTCTTACCCAAGTCTTTACAAACGCACGTTCAAAACTCAAGAAGATTTTGAGAACTGCTACCCAATCAACTACTCAGTAAACAATATTGGTGCTCTGTTAGGCCAATACCTGTTCCCAATGCTAGTGCTTGTTGTTGGTTTCCACGGTGGTTTCCTTCTTTCAGCGGTTCTAGCCGGCGCCGCACTTCTGATGATGATCTTTGCTCGTAAAGGCCTTGTTGAAGCAAGCGCTGAAATCGACCAAAAACCAGTAAGCACTAAAAACTGGGCAGCCTTCCTTGGTCTTTCTGCAGCAATGATCGGTTTGGTGTTCTTCATGTTCTCTAACATGGATATTGGCCAAAACATCGTATACGCAATTGGTGGTGCAGCGATTATCTACTTTGTCTCTTTGATGATGAAATCGAAGAAATCAGACATGCTAAAAATGGGCACTATCTTAATCATCACATTCCTGACGACATGTTTCTTCGTTTACTACGGTCAGATGATGACTTCGATGACAATGGTAGCGATCAACACAATGCGTGGCGATCTATTTGGCTTCATCCCTGTCGCACCTGAAGCTTCAATGGCAATGAACCCACTATGGTGTATGGTTGCTGGCCCTATCATCGCGGGTATCTTCTCTAACCTAGAAAAGAAAAACATTAACTTCTCAACTGCAACCAAAGTCGGTTTCTCTTTCATCCTTACGGCTATCGCTTTCGGTATCCTTACGATGGCAGTAACGACAGTGGGTGACGATGTTCTGATCCGCCCAGAAGTCTTCCTAGCGATTCACTTCTTCCTAGCATTCGGTGAAGTGATTGTAGGCTCAATGGTTGTAGCCTTCATCCTGTCTGTTGCGCCTAAGCACATTGAGAACTTCTCAGTAAGCTTGTTCTCTGTTGCTATCGCACTGTCAGGCATTGTTGGCGCGGTATTCTCAACGTCTATTGCACTAGAGAAAGGTCAAGAGATCACACAAGAGATCGTGCAAACGGTTTACGGTGATTACTTCCAAATGCTCACTGTTCTTGCAGTCGTGATGGTAGGTATCGCAATGGCAGCATCGTTCATTATTCGTAAGATGCTAGAAGCTGCGAAAGCCGCTGACGAAACGATTGAACTAGAGCAAGCAAACAACTAATTCTGTTCGCTGAGTCAAATCAATCCTAAGAGCCCTTTAGTTTTCTAAAGGGCTCTTTTTTGTAGGATCCGTTTCTTAATCGGATCTGTAATATAAGTTAGGTAGTACATGTGTAAATCAAAGTAAATGATAACTATTAGTATTGAGTGTTTTTTAGTTCAGGATTATGATGTGGAAATCAAAATCTAAGAGAGCCTTATATGAGCAAGCCTAGCCCTATCACATTAACCGTTACTCAAACCTCAACAATTACTCCAAACATGCAGCGCATAACGCTTAGCGGTGAGGGATTAAGTAAATACCCAACAGAATGTGCCGGCGGCTACATCAAGCTTTTATTCTCGCCACTCGGCACGACTGATTTAAGCCAATTAAACGAAGGTGAACGCTCAACTATGCGCACTTACACCATTCGTCAGTACAACCCTGTAGAGCAGTGGATTGAAGTTGATTTTGTTCGCCATATCACTACAGATTTGCAATGTGGTTTTGCGGCTCGATGGGCAATGAACGCAAAAGTGGGCGACACGGTTTCAGTGGCTGGCCCTGGTTTAATTCAAGGTCTGAATCTAGAGTCGGATTGGTTCTTCTTAGTTGCAGACATGACTTCCCTACCTGCGCTTTCTGCAAAAGTAAAAACGCTCCCAGAAACAGCAACGGGTCACGCTATCATTCAGATCAACTCAGCAGCAGATAAGCAAGCACTTGAAACCCCTCAAGGCATCAAAGTAACCTGGTTGATTGAAGATGAAACCTCAGAATCACTTTCACAAACCGTGCGTAACACAGAGTGGTTAGAAGGTCAGGTTTCAGTATGGACTGCGTGTGAATTCGAAAACATGCGCGAGCTAAGACAATACTTCCGCAACGAAAAAGAAGTTGAAAAAGAGAACATCTATATCAGCAGCTACTGGAAACGTGGCGTCACTGAAGATGGTCACAAAGTTCTGAAACAACAAGATGCTCAAGATTTAGCGGGTTAAGTATTTTACTACCTAGAGCTTCTTACTAGATAAAGAGAAAACGCCCTTAACGAAATTCGTATCGCTAAGGGCGTTTTAGTTTGAATCCAATGAAGAGCAAAGCTGAAATGTAAAATTAGATACTCTCACCCACTTCAATCTCGTAACCGAGATCCAGCTTCGCTACCCATTCTTTATTGCCTTGTAAACGAGCTACAATTTGCTGTGCAGCGACTTTACCAATCTGCTCCCTTGGTGTTACTACAGTCGCTAAACGAGGCGTCATTGCCACTGTGATGTCGTGCCCGTGGAAACCTGCAATCGCCATCTGCTCTGGTACTTGAATACCACGACGTACACATTCGTAAAAAGCACCGATTGCTAAATCATCGTTGGTACAGAAAATGCCATTCACTTCAGGGTGCTTCTCTAGTAACTCACCAATCAGTTTCGCACCAAGCGTAAACGAGGACGCGTCTTCCGTTTGCAGAGTCACGGGCGCTTTATCAGCTTCTTGCATCGCATGTTCGTAGCCCGCCATTTTTAAGCGAGTTCGCTCATCCATCCGAGCCGCTAAGTAAGCGATATTGGTGCGTCCTCTGTCGAGCATGGTTTTGGTCATGGCTCTAGCCGCTTCGAAGTTATCAAAGCCAACAGCTTGTTCAATTCTTGGCGATACCGAGTCCATAATCTCAATCACAGGAATCGAAGCGGTCTGCAGCATTTTTCGAGATCTATCGGTGTGAACATTCTCAGACAGAATAATCGCATCCACATTGTACGAAAGCAGCGAAGCGATGCTTTGTTCTTCCAGTTCAGCGCTATAACCATAGTGGGCAATCATGGTTTGGTAGCCCGCAGGCGCGGTAACTTGTTCAATGCCACGGATAACTTCGGCGAAAACTTGGTTAGTTAACGAGGGGACAAGAACACCGATAGCATTACTTTTAGCGTTGGAAAGGATGTCTGGTGCTCGATTAGGGATATAACCGAGCTCGTCGACTGCAGCGTTGATCTTGTCTCGCAGAGCTTCAGACACTTGAGAAGAGTCTCGCAGACAGCGACTGACGGTCATTTTGGTGACACCAACTAGGTTGGCAACATCTTGTAATGTGGGACGTTTTTTCTTATTCGACATAGTATTTAATTGTTATAGTTATGAATTATGTTACTGGTAACAGTGTATCCAACTGACGTAGAAATTGAAGTCTAATTTAGTAAAATATTGATATAGCGTCATAAATACAAACGCCCTCAGTAGAGGGCGTTATTGATTATTTAAGCGTTAACTTTTACTTCTGTTCTTGGGGACTGACTCCAAGTGACATGGAACTTTTCGACTTCTTCTCTATCCACTCGTGAATAGGTATGAGAACCAAAGTAATCACGTTGTGCTTGCAGTAAATTCGCAGGCAACACCTCACAACGCAATGAGTCAAAGTAGCTTAATGCAGAACTGATTCCTGGCATCGGCACACCATACAAAGCTGAATTCGCTACCGCGATACGCCAAGCTAGTTCGCGCTCTTCTACTTGTTTAATGAAAGCCTCATCAAACAACAAGTTCGCAAGTTCTCTATTTTGTTGGTAAGCCGACGTGATGCTTTGTAAGAAGGCCGCGCGAATAATACAACCCGCACGCCAGATCTTAGCTATTTGAGTGAAATCGAGATTCCAACCCTCTTTGTCTGACGCTGTTTTCAGTAAATCAAAACCTTGCGCATAAACAGACAGTTTGGCGCAATACAGAGCATCATGAAGTTCTAAGATGACTTCAGTTTTATCTAGCTGACTCGCATCGGTAATATTGCCCCTTAGCAGTTTGCTACCTTGAACACGCTGTGCTTTTTTACCACTCATCGCACGCGCATAAACCGCCTGTGCAATGGTTGGCGTTGGGCAACCTTCTTGCAAACTGTTTACTGCTGTCCATAAGCCAGTGCCTTTTTGACCAGCCTTATCAAGCACAACATCAACGAATGGCTTACCCGTCACCACATCTTCTTGTTGAAGAATATCGGCGCTAATTTCCATCAAATAACTATTAAGGACGCCATTATTCCATTGGTCAAAGACTTTGCCGATCTCTTGAGCAGGCATTTCAAGTACATCACGCATGAACTGATACACTTCGCAAATAAGCTGCATGTCAGCGTACTCAATACCATTATGCACCATTTTCACATAGTGCCCAGTGCCCGAGGGGCCAACATACGCAGCGCACGCTTCACCGGCTTCAAACTGAGCGACAGGCAAACCGTTCGCATCGACTTTCGCAGCAATCGCTTCCCACATCGGCTTCACATATTGCCAAGCTGATGGGTCACCACTAGCCATCAACGCGGGGCCAACACGAGCCCCTTCTTCACCACCAGAAACAGCTGTACTAAAGAAGCGTAGTTTGCCTTTGTAATTCACTTCTCGGGCTTCAGTATCAGTCCATAAGCTATTGCCTGTATCGATAACAATATCGTCGCGCTCTAAACCGGCTTCTAGCAAGTTACTTACCACGATATCAACCGGTTTTCCTGCCGGAACCGACAATGCAATCACTCGTGGTTTCGCTAACCCCTGAAGAATATCTTCAAGATTAACACCACTAGTAAAGAGGCCTTTTCCTTCAAATGTCTCATTGAGCTGCTTCGCTTCAGAGCTAGCACGCTCAATGTTGTCTGTATTGAGATCAAAGCCTGCGACATTGAAGCCATTATCAAGTAGGTTGAGTGCCAGGCTTTTACCCATCACTCCTAAACCAATCATCGCAATGTCATTTTTTGTCTGAGTCATGGTTTAGCCTATCTGCTTAATTTGTTTGAGTGCACTTTCTACTACCTGTTCAACATCTTGTGAGATATCAACAAACAACGCCTCGCCTTCACTCGGTTCAACCAAGGTTGCGAATTGGCTTTTCAACATTTCTTGACCATTGAAGTAATGGTTCTCACGCGCTTTATGGCGGTTCCAAATAGTGTCGAAGCTACCTTGTAGGTACACGATAACTAAGCCTTCATTGTTCTTTCGTAGAATGTCGCGGTATTGTGGTTTCAATGCAGAGCAAGCAATCACAGCACTTGGTTGTTCAATGTATTGCTTGTTAAGTGTTTCTAGCCATCCTTGACGATCTTCGTCAGTCAGCGGAATACCTTGGCGCATTTTTTCTACATTGCTTTGCGGATGGAAGTCATCGCCATCAAAGAATTGAAGATCTAAAGCCTGTGTGATACGGCTACCAATCAGGCTTTTTCCGCATCCAGATACGCCCATCACGAGTATTTTTTTACTTTTCATAAGGCAAGCCTTCCCTAAGCCCCAACCAAAACTGGGGCTGACAATCGAATCTAATAGTTAAACTTGTGTTGCTGCTGATCGGTTCCTGAGCGTTAAATTCACTCTGGAACCTTCGTTGTTATTGCCACCAAAGCGCGAGCTGAGGGAAGATAATAACCAGTGCCAGAACCAATACTTGAAGTGCAATGAATGGCAGTAGTGAAGAGAAAATCTCACCTAAGCTGATGTCTTTTGGTGCTACCGATTTCAAGTAGAACGCCGCGGGACCAAATGGTGGTGACAAGAAAGACACCTGCATATTTAGACAGAACACAACACCAAACCAAACTGGGTCGAAACCAAGGCCAGTGATGATTGGAACGAAGATTGGCATTGTTAGAAGTGCCACACCTACCCAGTCAAGGAACATGCCTAAAACCAGCAAGATAGCCATCATGATTAGCAGTGTTACTGTTGCGTTGCCGCCACTGAGTGCAAGGATCGTTTCTTCAACAAAGTCGATGCCACCCATTAGGTTGTAGATACCAACCAGAGCACTTGCACCAATGCCGATCCACATGATCATGCCGCAGGTGCGCATAGTTGCGATGGCACTCTCTTTCAGCATATTGAAGTTCAATTCACCGCGGATAAGCGCGCTGATCATGATGCCGACGACACCCAAAGCCGAAGCTTCCGTTACTGAAGCAATACCTGTATAGATACTACCGAGAACGGTTGCTACAGAAAGCAGAGGGAAGAACAGAGCCTTGAAGTAGCTAGGTTGATTCGCTAAGTCTTCTTCTGTCTCATCATCACTTGGAAGAGGAGCAAGAGAAGGGTTCAGCTTACAACGAATCAATACGTAGCCGATGTAACAGCCCGCAAGGATAAACGCTGGTAAGAAAGAAGCCTTGAATAGGTCGCCAATCGACACACTCGCTGTCATACCATAGATGATCAATACGATACTTGGCGGAAGCATGGTGCCAAGCGCGCCACCCGCACAGGTTGTACCAATAGCAAGCTTACGGTCGTAACCTAAACGAAGCATTTGAGGCAGTGCAAGAATACCTAGTAGTACAGTTTCGCCACCGATAACACCTGACATTGAAGCCAGTAACACAGCTACCAATAACGTTTGTACCGCAACGCCACCGCGAACCTTACGGCCGACAGATTTCATTGCATCAAACAAATCACGAGCAATGCCCGAACGGTCTAGTAAAGCGGCCATCAATACAAACATCGGTACTGCGAGAAACACATAACCAGAAGCAAAACTGTAAGTACGGCTCGCAATCAAAGGTAAAGCATCAGGGCCAAACCAACATAGAGTGAAGAAAATCGCGACAAAGCCAGTTACGAACGCAAGCTGCATACCCGTCAGGAGCAAGCCAATCATCATAACCAACATGAGCAAACTGCCCCATGCGATACCAATAGAAGATAAATCAAACATCGTCATTCTTCCTTAGACCCATCAACTCTTGGATTAGGTGCAATACAAACTGGATAACAAGAACACACAAAACGACAAAGATCAGGCCTTTCAACAGCGCAGGATAAGGTGCGTTTAACACTGAGCCTGATGTTTCAAGGCGGAATTCGCCCCATGGTGCAAACCACGCTTCTTCTGCAGTGAAATAAGCCGCGTAAGCAAGCATGCCAGCAAAAGCCAAACCAACAATGTGGTGAACAAGATTAAGATATTTACGTGTTTGGTTAGAGACTGAATCGTAAATAAGAACCACACGTACGTGCTTATTCGCGGCAAAAGCGTAGATGCCACCAATAATGAATAAAGAACCACCGATGAAAGAAGCTGTTTCATGTACCCATGTGGTCGGGGCATCAAATGCATAACGCATCACAACTTCGTAAAATGAAATCAATACAGTAAAGATAAACAGCCAGCTAACGAGGTTACTGAACTTTATAATAAGACGATCAAGTACGTTTCTTGGCTGTTCGTCGTTTTCAGCTGGGGCGTGGGGGGTTTTGTCTGTCATGGGCCAAATTTCCTGGGAGAATACGGGAGAGCAATGCCCTCCCCCGTCAGTAAGCTAAGTTTAAGTTACAGCAAGCCGTTTTCTTCTAAGAACACAGTCACTGAGTTATAAACTTTCTGCGCGTTATCAGAACGCTCTGCGAAGACTTTCCACTGACCTTTAGCGATTTCACGGAACTTCTTACGCTCTTCTTGAGACCAGTCGTGGATAGTAATTTCTGGGTTCGCTTGTGCTTCTTTAACTGCAGCTTGGTCAGCCATTTTCAGTTGAGTTGTCATGTCGTAAGAGAAGTCACGCACTGATGTTTGTAGAATCGTTTGTAGATCAGCTGGCATCTTGTCCCATTTTTTCTGAGATACAGAGATGTCGATAAGCGGCAATGAGTGGAAACCCGGTTGAACTGGATGCGTTGCAATATCGTTCATGCCCGCTTTTTGGTTGGTAGAGAATACCGTGTAGTCCGCGGCATCAATTACCCCCTTGCTTAAGCCGGTAAATACTTCAGAACCTGGCAGGTTTACCGGAGTCGCACCCGCAGCTGCAAACACTTGTTGTACTAAACCTTCAGGAGCACGAAGCTTAAGACCTTTAAGATCTGCTACACCGTCGATTGGTTTTTTAGAAATGAAAGACTCAACACCCGTTGTAGAAGCACCAACGAACTGAACACCGTAAGGCTTGTACAGTTCAGTCATTAGCTCGTTACCGCCACCGTAGTTCATGTACTGAAGCAGTTGTGTTGTATCAGACCACGCACCAACCATGTTACCGATAAGACCGAATGCTGGATCTTTACCAGAGAAATAACCTGTTGCTGTGATGTGGCCATCTAGGATGCCCATTTTGATCGCGCCAAGCGTTTCTGTGTGTTTAACCACAGCGCCAACAGGCAATAGATCGATATCAATACGTCCGTTAGACATCGTCTCTACTCGCTCAGCCCACTTCTGCTGAACCTTGAAGTTCAAATCACCAGATGGATCTGAAGATTGAATCTTAAGTTTAAAGTCTGCAGCCATTGCTGAAGTAGCAAATAGACCAGTGAGGGAAGCAGCAATCAGCGTTTTAGTCAGAGCTTTCATTTGGGTATCCTTATGAGTTTCACAGAGTCCGGTTTGTAATTATATGTTACCGGTAACGTTGAAATGAATGTTACCGGTAACTTTACAACCTTGTCTATGAGAAGGTTCACATCTTTAACATTAGTAAAACGTTTGCTATCAATAAGGATAATGTGACTGAAAAGTCACATTACAAGCAGTAAGGGAGATTTAAAAGTCTTTTAAGTCAATGAGATAACCAAACCAGCAATAATTAGAGATACGCCTACACCGCGAGTCGCGTGCCACTTTTCCTTTAAAAAGTAGATCCCCATCACTACGCCGAAAATGATACTCACTTGCCTAAGTGCAACAACCAAGCTGACGTTCTCTGTCATAGTCATCGCAAACAACACTAAGCCATAGGTCGAAGCCATCATAATGCCAGCAAGTGTTGCTCTTTTACGTAGTAACCAAGCATTATGAAATTCTATTCTTTGATTCGACACGAGCAACCACAGGCTCAGTGGAAGCACAATTGCCCAAAACTGGATACCTAGGTAGAAAATCGTGGTGTGTTTATTAGTAATGCTAGGCGTGCTTAAAGGCTCTAATAATAGAAGCGCCTCTTTATCAATAATCGAATAGCCCGTGGTACCGATGGCGGCGATTAACGCCCACAGTACGCCAAGATTCAGGTAGGCCTTGAGCCTTAATTCAGAAAACTGCTTAAGCGGGACAAACAGACAACCCAGTGTGATCAATGCAAAACCAAGCCATTGATTGATTGATAACTCATACCCTATTAACACCGTACCCAAGCCAACCATCAACACGGGCAGTGCTCGTGCCATTGGGTAAATCACACCAATATCGGCCTGCTTGTAGGCTATGCCTAAGCCGATTAAATAGATGATTTGGCAAATACCACTTAAAAGAAGTAACTGCCAGAATAGGAGCGTGATGTTTGCAAAGCCGACACTGTAGACGTACCAAATCAAATAGGGAGTCAAGATCGCGGCAGCGGCAAAGCCAGAAGCAAGGAAAAAAGACGACCCCGAACCTTGATTAGATTTACCTAGGACATTCCACCCTGCATGAAGCAGAGCCGAAATTATCACGATGACGATGGCAGAAAATTCCATTTCATTCCTAACTTATTAACTGACTTATAAAAGCCGTCGCTGAAAACGGGTGATAAAAAAGGCCTCTTGGTAAGAGACCTTTGATCAATTCAATTGGGCAAGCCCAAAGAGTTACAGATATGTACGCGTTCTAACGTATGACTAGCGCTCTAGCTGCGCGATTGACTCAATACTGATCGCATCATGACGCCAATACTCAATATCACAGTCAATCAGGTCGCCGTTTTGGTTGTAGTTCACACGCTCTACGACCATTGCAGGAGAGCCAGAAGTCGCACGCAGGGCTTGCGCTGTCTCGCCAAGTAAAGACGTTGTGCTCACTCGGTAACGGATCTTCTGATACACCACACCAAAGTGCTCACGGTAGATGTCCGTCAACGATTTAGACAAGTCATAATCAAGCAAGTTAGGGAACAACTCTGGTCGAATGTAGTTAGTCACATACACAACGGGCCTGTCTTCAAGGTAACGAACTCTGTCTACTCGATAAACGTCCGAGAAAGGTAGTAACTCAAGAAGCCGAGTCGCCTCCTTGGTTGCTAACATGCCTTTCGCCGCCACCAACTCTGTTTTCGGCTTACGGTTCTGCGACAGAGCCATATTGGTGAAGTTCAGCGTTTGTGTTGGATCATAACGAAGCGGCTCGGGAGAGATAAACCAACCACGTCGGTCTTCTCGATAAATGCGCCCTTCCGCTTCAAGTGAAGATAAGGCTTCACGTAAAGTAACTCGAGTCGTATCAAACGATTCGGCCAGCTTACGTTCCGCAGGCAACTTCTGTCGTGGTGTTAACATCCCCGACTCTATCTGCTCTACGATGACATCTTTGATTTTTACGTACTGCACTTCATTTCCTTTCATTCTTGTTCTTGTCGTCAGCCACTCCTTGGCCAACTGCAATATAAGTGATTCGCTAGCGTTTACGCCAAGCTTGGGTGCGCTTCTCGAATAACTTGTTGATTAGCATATGAATCAACTTCGCACTCGCTGCCGATATCATGATCATCACTGCCATGGCTGCTGCTGCACCCGTTTGACCCGCATCGTCCATATTCAGTACTGATACTGACGCTGGAATCGTATTGGTAGAATACAAGAATACTACCGCAGATGTCGTGGTAAGTGCATTAATAAACAGGTATGTCGCAATATCTAAAATCGCTGGCAGACAAACGGGTACCGTTACCTTAAAGAACAACTTGTATTGCGGTAAGTTTACCGAAGCCGCTGTTGCTTCAATTTCAGAAGGCAGCTGTTTCAATGCCGTTAACGCAGTCATGTGCCCTACCGTGTAGTAGTGAACCACGGTATTAATCACCAAGAACGCCATCGTGCCATACAAGAAGTTGAGTGGATTACTCAAATCATTGAAGTAAAAGATATACCCCAAGCCCAGCACCATACCCGGAACGGCCATCGGAACAACACTAAGCATTTGCATTGCTTGACGAACAGGACCGAAGGCGCGACCTTTCTCAATACAGTATGCCCCTAGGAAAATCAGAACAGTACCAATTATCGCAGTCCAAGCACCAAGCGTTAACGAGTTGAAGAATGGCGCCCAACCATAAGTACTCATTTCTGCGAAGTTATAGTTGTTTAGCGTTAGCGCTTTGTTCCAAGGCCAGAAGGTGACCATCGAACCATATATCGCCATGCCCAACACGATAACCACAGCAGCAGAGATGATGGTGCAATAAAGGAAACATAAGCCATCACGTAGCGTGCTAGGTTCAGGTTGGTACGCGACAGAACGAGTATCAAACAAGCTCTTCTGTTTCTTTTGAACCCAGCGGTCAACGGTAAACGCAAGCAACGCAGGCAATAGCAGTAAGATACTGGTTACCGCACCCATAGAGAAGTTCTGTTGACCAACCACCTGCTTAAAGATGTCAGTCGATAACACGTTGTAGCTACCACCAATCACCTTCGGCACACCAAAGTCACAAACCACCAGCGTAAACACAACGATCAAGGTGCTGATCAAGCCGTATTTTGCCGCAGGTAACGTCACCATGAAAAAGGTTTTTAGCGATGAAGTATTGAGTGCACGTGCTGCTTCATAAAGGCGAGCGTCAGAGGTTCTTAATGAGGTGGTCAGAATCATCAAGGCGTGTGGAAACGTCCAGAATATCAAGCCCAGTGAGATACCAATCAAGCCATAAACCGAGTTGCCACCCAAGACTTCTTTAGCGATACCTTGATTACCAAATAAGAAGATAAGACTGATTGCAGGAAGCAGTGACGGAGCAAGAATAGGCGCAGAACCCAGTACTTGAAAAAGCCCCTTAAAAGGCATGCATGAACGAGTTAGCGCATAGGCATAACCAAACGCCAAGACACCCACGACAACGGTCACTAACAACCCGAGCGTGAACGTATTGCCTACCGACTGCCATAGGCTTTGAGACGCAAAATACGTTGCGAAATTCTCTAAACCTACAAATTCACCGTCTGCGTTCTGAACACTCTTTTTCAACATCGCCCACAGTGGCATCAGGATAAACAACGTCATGACCACAGACAAAAAGGCCAGCAGCCCAAACAGAATTACGTTGTCTTTGCTTAACCGAGCCAGAAAAGGTTGTACTCGTTGTTGAATTAGCAGCTTAGATTGCATCATTTGAGTCGATTCCATGATTGTTTACGCCGCCTCGTCTTTCATCACTTGCAGGCTTTTCGATGGGTAAGCTCTAAGGCCTTCTTGATCAAACGCCACGTAACGAATATCACTGCGACGCAGCTTCAATCGGTTGAACTCTTTGACGGGTACATCAACGATGATCTCTTTCGCCGTTGAGTCATGTTGCAATTGACACTCAACACGATAAAACGCTCCTAAGAATTCACTTGATACGATTCTCACAGGTAAGGATTCACTAAAACGATCAACAAACTGGATTTGCTCTGGACGAACGGCAATATCGAAAACATCACCCTGATTTGGCGTGAGATTATCTAAGCCAGGTAACGGCAGCATTGACTCAGCAATGCGCATCTTGCCTTGAGCTGCAACAGAAGCTTGAATAAAGTTCATGCTGCCAACAAACTCAGCCACAAAACGACTGACGGGTTTTTGATAGATCTCTTGAGGAGCACCGACCTGCTCGATAACACCATGATTCATCACCACAATACGGTCAGCCATCGTTAGGGCTTCATCTTGGTCGTGCGTCACCATAATAGTGGTGATACCCAACTTACGTTGCAGTTGGCAGATCTCATCACGTAGGTGTGTTCTTACCTTCGCGTCCAACGCAGAAAGCGGTTCATCGAGTAGCAACAAGCCTGGAGAAAGAGCTAATGCGCGAGCCAGAGCAACACGCTGCTGCTGTCCACCAGATAGCTGATTTGGATATTTCTGACCAGACGTTGGTAAGCCGATGGTTTCTAACCAAGACTCAACCGTCTCAAGGGCTTCTTTGGTCGACATGCCTTGATTTTTTAGACCAATCGCAATGTTTTCTTCTACAGTGAGGTTTGGAAACAAAGCGTAAGATTGGAACACGATGCCAAAGTCGCGCTTTTCTGGTGGCAAGAAGGTCGTATCCTTACCGTTCTGCTCAATAGAGCCTGAAGTTGGTAAGTCTAGGCCTGCAATCGCACGTAATAAGGTGGTTTTTCCACAGCCAGATGGGCCAAGGAAGCAGACGAACTCGCCTTTATCTATCGATAGGGAGATGTCTTTTAACGCTGTAAATTGGCCAAATTGCTTTACAACGTTTTCAATATTCAAATAAGTTTGGTTGCTCATACTACAGCACTCTCTATATGGTATATACCAAATTTAAACTGAGAATATTGCAGTTGAGTGACAAATTTATAGTAGCTAAATGACAGTTATATTGCAGATATAATAAGCATTAAAGATTGCAATTTGTTCAGCATTAACCGTTCGTTCAACGTTAAAAGCCCTCAGTGACTTGCCCATAAATCACTGAGAGCCTAAATGTAAACTTCTAATTTAAACGCCAGATTAATCTATGATTCAACCTTGTCGGCTTTGCCCGCCGCACCTGCGAGTTTGGATAACTGTTTATCTAGCCACAATGGCGTGTTACCCGAATCTTCCGCGTTCTCTTTTCTTCGCACCGCATCACGCACCATCATCGCACCTACCCAACGAAATGGCTCTGGCGGGAAGTGTCCTAATGGGCCTTTAGTTAAACCGCTTCGTGTCCAAGCATTGTCGATATCGAACACCATTGCTGACAAAATTTTTCCGCCCATACGGGTTTGAGCAACGCCATTGCCTGAATAACCAAGCCCATAATAGATGTTGCTTTGGCCTTTTAGATTACCGAAAAATGGCAAACCTGTGACCGAACGATCTGAGCCGCCAGACCAGTTGTAATCGAATTCACTTTGTTCCAATTTAGGGAACAGTTTTTGGAACGATTGATTGAGAATCGGCAGGTAGTTAGTCGTTTGGTTAAACATGCTTTCAACTTGATTGGCAAACGAGAATTTATTGCCGCCTTTGCCCAACATGAGTCGTCCGTCCTGGGTATCTCGGTAGTAATGGACAAATATACGCGAATCCACCACCGCCGCCCCTTTCTCTGGGCCAAACTGCTTGAGCTTTTCAGGAATAGGCTTGGTCACCACCATGTCTGAAGAGACAACCACAATGCTGCGTTTGAACTCTTTAAAGTGATCGAGCATCCACGCATTGAGTGCCAAAATCACTTTATCCGCAAATACTGATCCGCCTTGGGTTTGAATTCGAGCGGGAGAGCCATAGTCGAGTGATGTCATTTCTGTGTTTTCGTGAATTTCGACACCCAGTTCGAGCGCGACTCGGCGCAAACCTCTAGCCAATAACGCTGGCTGCACACTACCCGCAGCTTCTGAGTAGTAACCCTCAATGTGGCGATCAGATCCCGCTTTATCAGCCAAAGAATTGTCGCACTTCTTCCAGCTATTAATACCCTGCTTAACCAGCTCATTAACAACAGGCTCCATTCCACCCTTTTGAGCTTCATTGGTCGCCGTGTAGTAAGTTCCGCTGCGATATAGATGCGCGTCAATCTTGTGTTCGTTACAGAAGGCTTCGATCTCGTATATGACCTTTTCCGATTCCTTAACCAACCATTTCGCTTGTTCTTTTCCGTAAAGCTTTTTCAGCGTCGGATACTTAGTTGACCAGGTCAGCATGCAACCGCCGTTCGCACCAGAAGCACCGCTACCACATAGGCCTTTTTCAATCACGACAACATGCTTTTCGGGTTGCTGTTGTTTGATTAAAATCGCCGTCCATAAACCCGTATAGCCACCGCCAACAATGGCGATATCACAGTTGACGTCTTTTTGGAGCGGCTTAGCCGAATCTATCCCCGCATTGATATTGCCAAACTCTTGTTCCAACGCTTGCTTGAACCAATATGAGTAGTGCTTTGTCATTTGTTGTACCTTACTTCAACCTAAAGGCGTAAAACTAAAAAAGGAAGACCGAAGCCTTCCTTTACTGATTTCTAACTTCTAATGAACTAAATAGTTAAGTAACTGAATAGGTCGTCAGATTAAGATTTTGGCTCTGATTTAGCGTCAAACTTCTCAGACCATGTTTTAAGAACGTCGGCACGTTCGCTGCCCATGCGAGCGAAGTCCATTTTTGCCATGTTCTTTTCTACATTAGGGAAGTTCTCTGCTTTGCCTGTCACATCTTTGTGACCAACAACTGGGTACATTTCGATGTAAAGCTCATTCGCCGCTTTAGAAATAGACCAATCGATAACACGTTGTGCTGCATCAGAAGGCTTAACAAGGCCTACCGCTTCAGATTCCCAGCCGATACCTTCAGGCGTAATCACTGAAAGTGGAGCGCCTTGAGTTTTCAGCTTAGCACCACGGCTCGCCATAGAAATACCGATAGCGACTTCGCCCATGCCCGCTTGAACACATGGCTTAGAGCCTGAGTGCGTGTAGTGAGCAATGTTTTGATCTAGCTTCTGCATGTAGTTCCAACCTTGGTCTTCACCCATGTTTTGTAGCCAAGCCGAAACCTGCATGTAGCCCGTACCAGAAGACGCTGGGTTTGGCATAGCGATGTGGCCCTTGTAGATAGGCTTCGTTAGGTCATCCCAAGACTTAGGTGCCGGTAGGTTCAATTGCTTAGCCACCACTTCGTTAAAGCAAACTGCATTGAAGAATGCGTCATTGCCATACCAAGCTTGAGTAGACTGTGGGTCGTTAAGGTTAGCGCGTAATGCTTCTACACCTTGAGGCGTATAAGGTTTCAGGATGCCCTCTTCTTTAAGCAATGCCATTGAAGAACCAGCAAGTCCCCAAACTACCTCTGCGCGAGGGTTGTTTTTCTCAGCCAATAATTTTGCCGTCATGATCCCTGTTGAATCACGCACCCACTTGATGTTGATGTCTGGGTTTTCACTTTCGAAAGCATTTTTGTATTTAGCTAAAATGTCAGTTTCAAAAGCAGTGTAAACCGTCACTTCCTGTGCTGCGTAAGCGTTACCAGCTAGTAGAGTTACTAAAGCTGCAAGTGATCCTTTCATAAAACGGTTTTTCATCATTTTCTCCAGTCAGGCTCAACTCTAAAGTGAGAAGTTGCCAAAATTAAAAGTTATCGAGGTTTAAAGCTGCCTAGGTTTAGAAGTAACCAAGGTTTAACGTTTCTTAAGTTAGAAGCCTCATCAAGAGGCACCTATACCCATAAATTCATTTAGGTTGTTATTACATGCCTTTGCATTGGTATGTACCAGATGACGAGTATTAACCTAATCGACTTTTATGACGGTTAAATGAACAAAAAATGGCAATTTAAAGATCGGAAAACTTCTCAACACAAGTGACAAATTTGAATATGAAGCTTTTGTGAAAATAACGTTTGGGCTATTTACGACCGTTTAAATTGGTTGTTAAAGTAACCGCAAATATTGGTATAGTCCAAAATACAAATCACGAGAATTGAACATGAGAAACGAATACCTACTACTGACACCGGGTCCTCTATCTACTTCTGAAACCGTTCGCCAAGCGATGCTAAAAGATTGGTGTACTTGGGATGATGAATACAACAAAGACGTTGTTGAAGTGATTCGTAGCAAGCTAGTGACTTTGGCGACTAAGCAAACGGGTTATACAAGCGTACTAATGCAAGGTAGCGGCACCGCTTCAGTTGAAGCAACAATCGGTAGCGTTATCTCAAAAAGCGGCAAGCTTCTTGTTGTTGACAACGGTGCGTATGGTGCTCGTATTGCTCAAATCTCAGAATACTTAAACATTCCATGCCATGTCGTTTCCCCAGGTGAAACATCACAGCCTGACTTGAACGAAATGGAGACGGCATTGGCTATGGATTCAGACATTACTCACGTTGCGATTGTGCACTGTGAGACCACTACGGGTATGTTGAATCCAATCGAAGACATCGCCAAATTGGCAAAACAGCACAACAAAACCGTCATTCTAGATGCGATGTCGAGTTTTGGTGGCATCCCTATGGATATAGCTGACTTAGGTATCGATTACATGATCAGCTCGGCAAACAAGTGTATTCAAGGTGTACCTGGATTCGGCTTTGTTATTGCGAAGCAATCGGAACTGGAAAAATGCAAAGGCCAAGCTCGTTCATTAAGCCTTGACCTGTTTGACCAATGGCACTGCATGGAAAGCAACCATGGTAAATGGCGCTTCACCTCTCCAACTCATACAGTGCGTGCTTTCTACCAAGCTCTACTTGAATTGGAGCAAGAAGGTGGTATCGAAGCTCGTCATAATCGCTACCAAACCAACCAAACTACCTTGGTTGCAGGTATGCGCTCTCTTGGCTTTGAACCACTGCTTAATGATGATCTTCATTCACCTATCATTACCTCTTTCTATTCTCCAACTCATAGCGATTACCAATTCAAGGAATTCTATGACCGTTTGAAAGAACAAGGTTTTGTTATTTACCCGGGCAAAGTTTCAAACGCAGACTGCTTCCGAATCGGTAACATCGGTGAAGTGTATCCGTCAGACATTGAAGCTCTCATTGGCGCAGTTAAGAATGCTATGTACTGGGACATCAAATAATGACGACGACCAATCAAGAGCCGATTCTAAAGGCCACACACTTTCGAAGCGAAGGCGATGTGAACACCACGCCAGCACGCGAAAAATGGAACGAATCGCTAAACGATGATGCGACTCAAGTGATGTTAAAACGTGACTCTGACGTGTTTCTTCATCAAGCCATGTCAACGCCTTGCTTAGACACACTTGAAGCAGCCGAAGGCATCTACATTCAAGATGCGACGGGCAAAAAGTACATGGACTTTCACGGTAACAATGTTCATCAGCTTGGTTATGGCCACCCACATATCATTAATAAAGTGACTCAGCAAATGGCGTCGTTGCCATTTTCACCACGTCGCTTCACCAATGAAACTGCGGTTCAGTGTGCTGAGAAACTCACACAGATCTGCGGTGGTGATTTGAATCGCGTGTTGTTTGCTCCCGGTGGCACATCCGTTATCGGCATGGCGCTAAAACTAGCTCGCCATGTCACCAACAATTTCAAAGTAGTGTCATTGTGGGACTCATTCCATGGCGCGTCACTCGATGCAATTTCAGTGGGTGGCGAAGCGTGTTTCCGCGAAGGCATGGGGCCGTTAATGGCTGGCGTAGAACGTATTCCACCAGCGGTTTCCTATCGTGGTGCTTTCCCGCTTCGTGGGCAAAACGCAGGCGGTGAAAGTGAGGCTACATGCGATGTGCACTACGCCGATTACCTAGAATATGTGATTGAAAAAGAAGGTGGCATTGGTGCCTTCATTGCCGAAGCAGTGCGTAACACAGACGTTCAAGTACCAAGCAAAGCTTACTGGAAGCGCATCCGTGAGATCTGCGATAAGCATAACGTCATGTTGATCATCGACGACATTCCAAACGGCATGGGTCGCAGTGGCGAATGGTTCACTCACCAAGCTTTTGATATCGAACCTGACATTCTTTGTATCGGTAAAGGTTTTGGCGGCGGCTTGGTACCAATCGCAGCCATGATCACTAAAGATAAATACAACACTGCAGCGCAAGTATCTCTTGGTCACTACACCCACGAAAAAAGCCCTATTGGTTGCGCGGCCGCACTCGCCACCATGGAAGTGATTGAGCAAGAAAACCTACTTGGAAAAGTACAAGCGGACAGCGTATTCGTGCGTGAACAGCTGCTTCTAATGAAAGAGAAGTACCCAGTCATTGGTGACGTTCGCGGCATCGGCCTGCTCTGGGGGGTGGAATTGGTCACCGATCATATCACCAAAACCCGAGCTTTCGATGAAGCGGAAGCAGTACTTTACCAATGTCTAAACGATGGCCTGAGTTTCAAGGTGTCACAAGGTAATGTGATTCAGTTGAGCCCACCATTGGTCATAAGCAGCAGCGAACTAGAAGTCGCTCTGTCTGTATTCGAAAAAGCGATAGCAAAAGTCTGCAAAGACTTTGAATACCTTTAAACCATCATCTAACCAATAACTTAAAACAATCATTCATCTCCCAGAACAACTTGAGCTGGGAGAGAACAGAAATAGGACACGACTATGAACACAACATCACCTATCCAAGCGGTTATCTTTGACTGGGCTGGCACTATCGTTGATTTTGGATCATTTGCTCCAACCAGTATTTTCGTTGAAGCATTCAGACAAGGTTTCGACTTTGATATCGACTTAGCAGAAGCGCGTGAACCTATGGGGATCGGCAAATGGGACCACATCCAAGCGGTGGGTCGAATTCCAGCTGTTGACGCTCGTTGGAAGGCTCAGTTCGGACGCTCCATGACAAGTGAAGACGTTGACGCGATCTACGCGGCATTCATGCCTCTTCAAAAAGCGAAAGTAGCCGATCACGCAGCACCTATTTTGAATGCGATAGAAGTGGTCAATAACCTTAAAGAGAAGAACGTGAAGATCGGCTCTTGTTCAGGTTACCCACGTGAAGTGATGGATGTTTTAATTCCTGCCGCTGCAGATTACGGTTACCGACCAGATAACGTGGTAGCGACCGATGACTTACCTCAAGGTGGTCGCCCTGCTCCATTTATGGCACTGAAAAACGTAATCGACCTAGGTGTAACTAGCGTTGCTGCGTGTGTAAAAGTAGACGACGCAGCACCGGGGATCGATGAAGGTCACAACGCAGGCATGTGGACAGTTGGACTTGTATTATCGGGGAACGAAGCAGGCTTAACGTATCAAGAATATTTAGATGCAGACGAGACAACACTTGCGGCTGCACGTGAAAAAGCAAGCGTTAAGCTAAACAAATCAAACCCACACTACCTAATCGATACCATTGCAGACCTACCAGGTGTCATTGCAGACATTGAAAAACGTTTGTTAGCCGGAGAGCGCCCATAACTCCTAGAACTTCGACAAATCAGGGTCGATAGCCCAATAATCCGCACACATAAAAAGAAACCTCGTATCACCTAAAAATGATACGAGGTTTCTTCGTTTCCAATATTTGAGACAACAATTAATTGACAAAAACCTCTGTAAATAGCACCTTAAATATATAAATTTTAACAACTTCATTGGCTCAAATAAGCAACTACACTAACAATGTAACAACAGTTCCAAGATAGGTTCGACCTGAATCTACGCCTTGAACGACTTACTGCTGCAGTGTCCCAATCAGTAAGTCGTCGCTTTAAAGGCTCATTCAGATAACAATAAGAGTTAATCCAAGGATAAGATTATGAAGAAATTGTCAAAAATCATGTGTGCTGTGATAGCTGCTTCAGGTTTCGCTGCTGCTCCATCAATTGCCGCAACGACATACGTAGGCGCAAAAGTTGGTATGGGTTGGCTAGATAGCGCTTGTGTAAGCGGTGAAAAGTGTGAAGATGATTCTGTTGCGGGTGGTCTTTACGGTGGTTATAACTTTACCGACAACATTGCTCTTGAATTGAATGCAGATTACTTAGGTGATTATGATACCAGCTTTAACAACAACGGAACGCCCAAAGCATACAGTGATTCTATCGTAGCCATTTCTTTAAGCCCAATGTATCGACTAGCGATTAAACAACAATTTGATATCTTCTTTAAAGCAGGTCCTGCTTACATCATGCACGATGACGAAGACGACGTTGTTTTGGCCTTAGGTATCGGTGCAGAGAAACAGTTTTCAGACGATTGGGCGCTTAGAGTCGAATACCAATACTTCGATGATTTTGACGATAAGATTGTCCAAGACCTGGTGGTGACTCCAACCCGTT
>NZ_JBFRRH010000038.1:0-53343 GCF_041472995.1 Vibrio sp. 10N.261.46.A3
GTGAAAGTTGCACGCTGGGTTCTTAGGGAGACGGCACTTGGTAACAGGTGTCGTCCACCCGACAAAAATAAGTTAGAGGCCCTAGTGACCACCAGACACAGTCAAAGTAATTCCAATCATTGCGTAAATATCAGTTTTGCCCGAGTCTAACCAACACAACGCGCGTCCAATGACATCATTAGCGCCATAC
The DNA here is from genome assembly GCF_041472995.1 of Vibrio sp. 10N.261.46.A3. NCBI lineage: Bacteria > Pseudomonadati > Pseudomonadota > Gammaproteobacteria > Vibrionales > Vibrionaceae > Vibrio > Vibrio sp. 10N.261.46.A3. The sequence goes on from NZ_JBFRRH010000038.1 coordinate 191, forward strand.
TCGACACACAAAAAAGCGCGAGAGACGGATGTCATTCTCGCGCTTTTTTAGAACCGTATGACTTGAAGTTTACGGTTAGATCTTAGCAGTAAACGTACGGCTAATTACATCTTGTTGCTGCTCACGTGTTAGCGAGTTGAATCGCACAGCGTAACCCGACACTCGGATAGTTAACTGTGGGTATTTTTCTGGATGTTCGACGGCATCCAACAACATGTCACGGTTAAGCACGTTAACGTTAAGATGTTGTCCACCCTCAACACGAATCGATCCTGCTTTTTCCTCGTGGTGAAAGTAACCATCCATTAGTGCTGCTAGGTTCACTTTTTGGCTTAGGTCATCTTTACCCAGTGCATTTGGTACGATTGAGAAGGTGTAAGAGATACCATCTTTAGCGTACTCGAACGGCAGTTTGGCAACCGAAGACAGTGAAGCCACCGCACCTTTCTCGTCACGACCGTGCATTGGGTTTGCGCCCGGACCAAATGGCATACCTGCGCGGCGACCATCTGGCGTGTTGCCGGTTTTTTTACCATATACAACGTTTGAAGTAATCGTAAGGATAGATTGAGTTGGAACCGCTTCACGGTAGGTATTCATTTTCTGAATTTTCTTCATAAAACGTTCAACCAAATCACAAGCAATATCATCGACACGTGAATCGTTATTACCGAATTTCGGATATTCGCCTTCAATCTCAAAGTCGACAGCGATGCCATCTTCGTTACGTACTGGTGTTACCTTCGCGTATTTGATGGCCGCTAACGAGTCAGCAACAACCGACAGCCCAGCAATACCACAAGCCATTGTGCGATGAACATCGCGATCCATTAATGCCATTAACGATGCTTCATAGCTGTAACGGTCATGCGAGTAATGGATCACGTTCAGCGCAGTGACGTATTGCGTTGCAAGCCAATCCATCATGTCATCAAAGCGAGGCATTAAGCGGTCAAAATCGAGAACTTCATCTTCGATACGAGCAACTTGAGGACCAACCTGCATGTTAGATTTTTCATCAACACCACCGTTAATGGTGTAAAGCAGCGCTTTGGCAAGGTTTGCACGAGCACCAAAGAACTGCATATGTTGGCCAACCACCTGTGGGCTCACACAACACGCAATCGCGTAATCGTCGTTATCAAAATCCGCACGCATTAGATCATCGTTCTCATACTGAAGTGATGAGGTTTCGATAGACACTTTAGCCGCGTATTGTTTAAACGCGATAGGCAGTTGTTCAGACCATAGAACCGTCATATTCGGCTCTGGTGCTGGGCCCATCGTGTGCAATGTATGCAAGTAGCGGAAAGTCGTTTTGCTAACAAGAGTACGACCATCAACGCCCATACCTGCCATTGCTTCCGTTGCCCAAATTGGGTCGCCAGAGAACAATGAATCGTATTCAGGTGTGCGTAGGAAACGAACCATACGAAGCTTCATAATGAAATGGTCAATCAACTCTTGCGCTTGTTTTTCATCAATCAGACCAAGTTTAAGGTCACGTTCGATGTAAACATCTAGGAAGGTTGATGTGCGTCCTAGCGACATCGCAGCACCATTTTGAGACTTAACCGCAGCTAAGTAACCAAAATAGGTAAATTGGATTGCTTCTTGCGCAGTACGAGCAGGAGAAGACATATCAATGCCGTACTTCAAACCCATTTCTCGCATTTCATCAAGGGCACGAATTTGATCAGTAAGCTCTTCACGTAGACGCAATGTTTTATCTAAATCACCACCCGTTTCAAGCATCTTCTGAGTCGATTTGAACTGCTCATTTTTGTCTGATTTTAGGAAGTCGATACCGTATAAAGCAAGACGACGGTAGTCGCCAATAATGCGTCCACGACCATAAGCATCCGGCAGACCAGTAATAATACCAGAACGGCGACATGCCTTAATTTCGTCGGTATAAAGATCGAACGCTACTTGGTTATGCGTTTTGCGGTATTCAGTGAAGATCTTTTCGATTTGTGGCTCTAATTCACGACCGTACACTTCGCACGACGTTTTCACCATTCGAATGCCACCATTAGCGATGATGCCGCGTTTTAGTGGTTTATCGGTTTGTAGACCCACGATTTTTTCGAGGTTTTTTGCAATGTAACCGGCATCGTGTGAGGTGATAGTGGAAACGATATCAGTATCAAAATCGACAGGGGCATGAGTGCGGCTTTCTTCTTTAATACCTTCTAGCACCGATTCCCATAGCTGTGTCGTCGACTCCGACACGTCCGCAAGAAAAGATTCATCACCTTCATAAGGGGTGTAGTTTCGCTGAATAAAATCACGTGCATTAACGGATGTTTGCCAGTCGCCAGCTTGAAATCCCGCCCAAGCTTCCATCATATCGGTTGTCGGAATAGTCATAATGACCTCCTAAGTTATTGATAAACAGACAATATCGATGATTATTTATAATCATTGGTTTCTGCTGGCTATACTAAACCGACCAATCTATGAGTAAAGTGAGCTGTTTTCATAAAATACATGCACAAAATGCATTAATTGGAATTACTATATTATATTCAATACCTTAAGTTGAAGGTTAACTACTCTAGATTCCAATTAGTTTGTTCCTTCAGAAGTAGGGAGTCGACTCTTAGTGACTCACCGACGTTGAAAACAGGTTGATGATCACCACGCCCGACAGAATCAAAGCGATGCCAATGATCGCGTAGATGTCTAGCTTTTGCCCGTAGACCAACCAAGACAACGCCGCGACCAACACTATCCCTGCCCCACACCAAATCGCATAGGCAACACCCAAAGACATGGTTTGAACCGTGAGAGACAACAGATAAAAAGCAAAGCCATAACCGACTAACACTGCGGCGGTAGCAGGAAGGGAAGTAAATTGCTGCGTTTTTGGCAATAGAGAAGTCGCGACAACTTCAAGCACGATGGCGAGTGACAGCATCACTGGAGGCGGAAGAGATAAAAGCATGTTTGAGTCCACAACATTAAATACGGCGCTCAGAATATTGTAGTTTTATTTCCAATTCATGCGATTTTCAGTAAGCAATTATTATGACGTACCTTAAAAATTCTTAAGTGTGATGGTTCATTCAATCGAAGGACAGAAAGACAAAAAGAGCCCTACAACATCATGTGTAGAGCTCTTTTTTAATAAGCTAATTGGTTAATCCGCTAACAATCTAAGTAGCTTAATTTGCTGATGATGAACCTCTTAGGATATCGCGCTTCACTTCACCTTTCAGATCGGTCAGGGTTTGCTGGTCGATATCAATCAAGAAGTGGTCACTTGCTTGGCCTGTTGCGAATTTTTCAAGAATCACGAACAAACTACCAAAACGAGAACGGAACACTTCACCAACGGTATATTGGCCAAGGTCACCCAGTTCTGAATCCACCGTGCCATCGAACTCTGAAAGTTCACGACTCAGCAACTCATATTGGCGCAATTGTGTTTCACCGATATCACGGAATGCCAGTTCGTCTGCATTGCGTAAGCGGTAGAAGTCAGTCGCTAGCAACTCACCACTCCATTCTGCAAAATCTTCAAGCACTAGACCTTCTTGAGATGCAATAGCGTCAGCTTCAACTTTCGCTGCTTCCCAGTCTTGTTGAAATTGTTCATAGTCGTCTACTCCATTTGCAACACAACCCTCGACTGGATAATTCATTTCATCAGCTAACTGGCAAACCGTAAAATTAGTTTCTAGCTGAGACATGATCATCATCTCTTCGCCGTTCATTTCCATGATCATAGCGCGCATCTCTAACGGCCAGTCACCCGGAAGGAAGCGTAGACGTGTTAGTTCGCGGATGTGCCAATCGGTCAGTTCGTAGTAGCTCTCTGAATTCAGAATATCTTTGTTCCAAATCTTAGCTTCTGCATCAGGATCTCCATTTGCAGCTTGAGTAAGGTATTCATGCTCTTCTGCATAGTGACTGAATAGCTCGTTATAACGTTTAACTTGATCGATGACCACCGTCTCAACTTCAATCTGGTTATCAGGGCGAATGTTCAACAGTTTGTAGGCAGGAATATAGCCCGCTAGCGATGGTGCTTGGATATTAAATAGAGTGTGCTGTACACCATCAATATTGAAGCTCTTCTTACCCGTATCGTTAAAGTGCATGTGGCCACCAACGTGGATATTTAGACCAGTAGCAGCTAATGCGCGGCTGGTATCGTCATCCGGTTCACGAGCCAGTTGATGGCTTCCTTCGCCAAACAGATCTTCAATCTCTTCAGAAGCGCCGTTGTAGAAGTCGGTCATTGGGAAGTGCGAGAAAGACACCAGCGTCTTGTTCTGCTCTTTCGCGGCTTTTACAACATCAGAGATCCAATCAATCACATGTTCTTTGTGAGTCAGCATCATGTTGTAACCAGCGCTGCTTGAACCATCAAACGTGTTTCCATCGACAGAGCTATCAGACGAGTTTTCTTTCGGGCGATAAACGTTCGCGTCGATCGCCAACAACCAAAGCCCTTTCACAGGCTCTACTAAATAACTGGTATCCGGCACTTCAGAGCAGCTTGAGTAACCACTTTCTTTATAGCTACCACCCGTACCTTCATAACAGATCTCGTACATGCGCTTATCAAAAGCCGCTTCTTCTTTAGCTAAATCATAGCTGTAACTAGCTCGAGCTTGGTCGCTGCTGTAAGGCGTTTCAAAGTAGAGATAGTCTTGCTGAGGGTAGAAGCCGTGAGTGCCTAGGATACTCATGATCTCTTCATAGCCCCATTCACGTACTTCTTCAGTACAGATGGTTGCTAAGTTGTCACCTTCACCGGGAATAGTCGTCCACTCATCGTCATAACCAACACACTCTTCTTTACCTCGGCTATAGATACGCTGCTTCTTACCACCCTCGCCTAGGTAATCAGATTTACCTGCAGGGATTGTAAATGGACGCACTGGATCGTGGTTGCCTGGCGCTGCAAAAAACTCAAGACCATGAGTCTCGCGGTAGTGATCAAAAATGCTCACCAAGCCACGCATATGAATCGGCTGGCCGTCATCACTAAAGTCACCAGGCAAGGCTACGTATTTAACGCCACGCTCAACCACATCATCAAGCGCCGCTATCATCGCAAAGTAGTTTTCATTAAATAGACGAGTAGAGTTCATCTGAGACTCCATCGTTCTGATCGTAGCGTTTTTATTACTCATGGAATTCGGTAAGCCAGCGAACGAACCATCTTCAAATTTGCCGTAGACATCATGGAAATGGATATCAGGCATGAATGCGACTTGCACTGCGCTATCTAGATTGCCGCTGTCGTCACTTGGTGAACTTGAATTACAACCAGCTAATGTGGCCGCTATTAAGCCTGACAGTACGGTCAATGTACTCTTTTTCATTTTCTCTTCCCAAAAAGTTAGAACTCAAAATTTGGCGAGGAGACTAGATGAGAAAAATGACACTATTGTTTCTTATATCTTACAAAACGTCGCACAACGAACGCTTATGCGACATTGCTTCAATCGTTAAAATTCAACAAGTTACCATTCATCTTAAAAGCTGATAGTTCAACAATACGAATCGAAGGTTAATATATAAATCACCATAAAACCTCCACCTAAACATCAGTAAAGGCAATGTATTCAGACCGTTTAGATAAGTCACATGTCCTCAAAACCTGAGTCGCTCTGACTAAGATAGTTGCCAATAAGAAAATTCATTGATCCATATCCATTATTACAAATGTGTAATAATCATTTTCTATTTAAGGGGATTATCAAAACACGTACTCACACCTATACTAGCTCCAACAAAACGAGAGAGCGGAAACAATTAAGCTCGACTACGCTTAACGGGTTGAATTTAATTGCACAGTTATCCGCTGTACTGACATATATAGGAAACATCCAATGACAATCGAAATTAAACCTGGTCAAACGCATATCAAATCAAAAGCAATGGTTGCATGGGCAGCTGGCGAGCCACTAAAAATGGAAGAAGTTGATGTACAACTTCCTAAAGCTGGTGAGGTTCTAGTTCGCATCGTTGCTACTGGTGTTTGTCATACTGACGCATTCACATTATCAGGTGACGATCCAGAAGGTATCTTCCCTTCTATTCTTGGTCACGAAGGTGGCGGTATCGTTGAAATGATCGGCGAAGGCGTTACCAGTGTTGAAGTTGGCGACCACGTTATCCCACTTTACACAGCAGAATGTGGCGAATGTAAATTCTGTAAGTCTGGTAAAACTAACCTATGCCAAGCCGTTCGTGAAACGCAAGGTAAAGGCCTAATGCCAGACGGTACAAGCCGCTTCTCTATCAATGGCGAAACAATTTTCCATTACATGGGCTGCTCTACTTTCTCTGAGTACACTGTACTTCCAGAAATCTCTCTAGCGAAAGTAAGCAAAGAAGCGCCACTTGAAGAAGTTTGTCTTCTAGGTTGTGGTGTAACAACAGGTATGGGCGCTGTACTGAACACAGCTAAAGTTGAAAAAGGCGACAACGTTGCTGTATTCGGCCTAGGCGGTATCGGTCTTTCTGCAATCATTGGTGCTCGCATGGCTGGTGCTAACCGCATCATCGGTGTTGATATCAACGAGAGCAAATTCGAGCTAGCAAAACAGCTAGGCGCGACTGACTGCATCAACCCAACTAAGTTCGACAAACCAATCCAAGACGTTATCGTTGAGATGACAGACGGTGGTGTTGAGTACTCTTTCGAGTGCATCGGTAACGTAAACGTGATGCGTCAAGCGCTTGAGTGCTGTCACAAAGGTTGGGGCGAATCAGTCATCATTGGTGTTGCAGGTGCAGGCCAAGAGATAGCAACTCGTCCATTCCAACTAGTAACTGGTCGTGTATGGCGTGGTTCTGCTTTCGGTGGTGTTAAAGGCCGCTCTGAGCTTCCAGAAATCGTGAACCGTTACATGGCGGGTGAGTTTGGTCTTCAAGAGTTCATTACTCACACAATGGGTCTGCAAGACGTTAACGAAGCATTCGACCTAATGCACAAAGGTGAATCTATTCGTACTGTTCTACACATGGATAAGTAATTCCCCTTGGTCTCGATACCTCGGTATCGAGACCACAGTTCTGACTTAAACATCAGAGCGAAACTGTCTTCACCACCTCCTGCCCGGTGGGTGGTGAAACTTTATGTAATACAGACAAATTTACTCCCAAACCATCAACCTAACGGAGCACAATAGATGACAATCGAAAACATTAGCCAAGCAAAGGTTGCTGGTGGTTGGCACAAACAATACACCCACTTTTCTGCAACGCTTGACTGCAACATGCGTTTTGCGATTTTCTTACCACCTAACGCAAGCAAAGAAAACCCAGTTCCTGTTTTGTATTGGTTATCAGGCTTAACCTGTACCGATGAAAACTTCATGCAAAAAGCCGGCGCTTTCAAAGCCGCGGCTGAGCAAGGCATCGCGATTGTTGCACCAGACACTAGCCCACGTGGCGAAGGTGTTGCCGACGATGAAAATTACGATCTCGGCCAAGGTGCAGGCTTCTACGTGAATGCAACCCAAGCGCCATGGGACAGCCATTACCACATGTACGACTACGTGGTAACAGAGCTCCCAGCACTGATTGAATCTTTCTTCCCTGTGACATCTGTAAAATCGATTTCTGGTCACAGCATGGGCGGACACGGTGCCCTAACGATTGGCATTAAAAACGAAGATAGCTACCGTTCTATCTCTGCATTCAGCCCAATCACCAACCCAATGCAATGCCCTTGGGGACAAAAAGCCTTCAACCAATACCTAGGCTTAGATATTGAAGAGTGGAAACACTACGACGCTTCTGAGCTTCTAAAAACCAAAGGCACTAAACTGCCAATGTTGGTAGACCAAGGTGAAGCCGATAACTTCCTGATTGAACAGCTTAAACCTGAGCAATTGGTCGAAGCCGCTAAGATAACCAATGCCGATTTAGAGCTACGTATGCAGCCAGGTTACGACCACAGCTACTACTTCATCTCTAGCTTTATTGATGAACACATTGAGTTCCACGCTGCTTACTTGAACAAGTAGCCAGATGAATTTAGCCCGCACCTTGTAAACGCAAGGTGCGGGCTTTTTTATGCCTACTGATTTTATTACTGTTGCTTTTATAGCTGCTGAATACGCTGCTTTAACGCTTCTAAATCTATATCATTGCCAACAATTCGTAATCGAACATACTCTTCAGTCATCGCGTCGCACGTAATAGCAAAATCGACACCTGAACATGTCTTAATGCCGATATTCTCAAATAGCTTTGAAAGGTTAGTTCCTGTCTTTTTCAGCAACATAATGGGCGTTGATATTGACGTGCCAAGCACTTCAATATTGTGCTCAGACAACAAGCCGATCATTTGCTGCTTAAAGTATTCAGTTTTGCTGAGGTTCATTTCTAAGAAGTGTTTCGCATTGGGTAGGGTCGCCGATGCGATTTTTATTGAAGGGTAAGTCGGCGTAAACACACTCACCGCAGCTTCGATTGCAGAAGTCAGGTTTTCACTGCTGGCTAAGTAACCGAGTCGAATCCCTGCAAGGCCTAAGCCCTTAGAAAAGGTTCGTAAAACTATTAAGTTGTCCAAGACCAAGGTTTGATCGAGCATAGACTGCTCAGGGGTCAGGTATTCACCATAGGCCTCATCGACAATCAAAATAGCGCCAGAACTCTCACATGCTTTCGCTATCTCAACCAAATAAGATCTGTCGTAGATTCGGCCCGTTGGGTTGTTGGGATTATCGATATACACCAAGGCCGGCTTTTGGCTGCTTATTTTTGATGCCAATACACCGAACAGATCCGACTCGTTTTGATAATCAAACATGTTGATGGACTGGTACTTCCCGCCCACCAAAGTGAACTCAGATACTGCTTCAACAAACTGAGGGCCAATGCCTATCATGGTGCGATTGTTGTGATCGATAAGTTTATTGAAGATAAGTTCTAGCGCCCCAAGAGAGCCCGTGGTGTACGTAATACGACAATCTTCAATCCCAATAAACTGGCGAGTCAGATAAGTCAGCTCCGAAAGCTCCCTGTGGCAATAGTACTTATCAATACCGTAAATTATCTCTTTAACCACATGCTCAGGGATCTCTGGTGCGCCAAATGGATTAGAGCCGAGTGAGCAATCGATACGAAATGAGTGATCGACATAAGAATGGTATTCACCACTTAACCGTGGATTTAAATGCATAAGAAAACGCTCAAAAAATATTCATGCGCTACTCTTATCGTACTAAGTTTTATCTATATAGGTCATTTCGCGACAGTTCTTCGCCTTGTTTCGAGAGACTGGTTAAAAACAAAGATTGGTTCAAATAACGAATTCTCTTAAGCCATAATCATGAGTTAAGCACTCGTGTTTCCATTTCGAGTTAACCGAACCGCTTTCTTTGCGCTAGATTAAGCTGAGATAAGATAGGGTAATAACAGAGCTTGCATCTTTACTCTCCCTAGTTACCATAACCCCATTAACATCCCCCATATTTTGAAGGTTGCTATGAAAGCAATTAAGACTCTTTTCTTCCTGATGGTTTTATTGAGCGGTCTATTTACCGCTTGGCTGTTTATTCCGATTCCAGCGACCATGGACAAGCAAACGCTCGACGTTCCATTAACGGAACCATTCAAGCTTGTGGCGTATCGCAGCAACCCGAATGATGCGAGCAAGCCACTGACTTACCACTACTATGTAATTTCAGATGTGGTTGGTGTAGACGACATGGATCCGTTCCTGATTACCACGGACCAGTTCGTGAAGCTTGGCGAATTCGACGAGAACACATTCAACCTTACGGTTAACGGCAAGATTGATAGCTACACCAACGATTTGTGGATCAAGAAATCTGATGGCAAGCTTCAGCACTGGTACGTGAGTATTGACGCGAACTATATTCGCTAAAATCGAACTGCGATAAACCTTATTTCAAAACTGCGCTTTGGCTTCCAAGCGCAGTTTTTATTTCTAGCAACACTCTCCACTTATCCCAACCCTGTCGACATAAACTGCATTGCTTACTTTTGATTCACTACTGCCCTGCTCTCAAGGTGTTATAAGCTCTTTAGATACGATAAGCTCAGCCTATGCTCGACTCCCAATAAATCAAAAATAATAAAGGAACACTCGTGGAATTTACGCTCGACAAATTTAACGGCATCATCATCGACCCAGCAACAACCCCTCACAATGCTGACTCATTCAATGCCGAACTCAGCGAGATCACCGCATTTTCAAAGCAGAATAACAAAGGCATTATTTGGATTAGCTTGCCTATTTCACTCTCGCACCTTATTCCGGTGGCGACTGAGCTTGGCTTTGTGTTTCACAACTGCTTAGAAGACGAGATTACGCTGATCCATAAATCCGAGATCGTCGAGTTTGTGCCTTTTATTCCGACCCACACCTTGGGTGCTGGTGCGTTAATCACTAACGAACACAATCAAGTTCTGATGATCAAAGAGCACGGCATGACAGGATACAAATTACCGGGCGGTCATATTGAGTTGGGTGAAGGCATTGAAGAATCGGTGGTTCGGGAAACATTGGAAGAAACCGGTATCGAGGCAACGTTCGTTTCGGTGGTTGGCATGGCGACAAGGCACCCGTATCAATTCGGAAAGTCTAACCTCTACTTTGTTTGCCACCTTATTGCCCAAACTCAAGAAATTGCGATTCAAGACACAGATGAAATTGCAGAAGCTAAGTGGATTGATGTTGAAGAGTATATTAACAACCCCGACAGCTACCCGTTCAACCGCCAGTTAGTCGGCTCTTTGATAGACAAACAAGGATTAGAGCTTACTCAATTAGAAGGCAACTATGGCCCAGTCCACAAGCCCGAGATCTTCTTTTCGCAAAGCTAGAGCGATTCAAGCATAAAAACGCCCAACTCAAATGAGTTAGGCGTTTTGCTTTCACTTTTTGTTTTTCTTAATTAAGCCAACTGCGTTGTTAATTATTCTTTGTACCCATGATTCATTCTCATACTTTTAAAACAAACCTGTATTAGAAGAAGCCCAACGGATTAGTATCGTAGCTGATCAGTAGATTCTTGGTATTTTGGTAGTGGTCGAGCATCATCTTATGTGTCTCACGGCCGATGCCTGATTTCTTGTAACCACCAAACGCGGCATGAGCTGGATAAGCGTGGTAACAGTTCACCCAAATACGCCCCGCTTCAATGTTGCGACCCATGCGATACGCGAGGTTTGCATCACGCGTCCACACCCCTGCACCCAAGCCATATTCGGTGTCATTGGCTATCTCTAGCGCTTCTGCTTCGTCTTTAAACGTCGTCACCGCGATAACTGGACCAAAGATCTCTTCTTGGAATACACGCATCTTGTTGTGCCCTTCCAACATGGTTGGCTGGATGTAATAACCATTACCGAGATCATCAGATTGCTGCGCAACTTCGCCACCTGTCAGCACTTTAGCGCCTTCTTGGCGGCCGATCTCAAGGTAGCTCAGAATCTTATCGAACTGCTCTTTTGAAGCTTGTGCGCCAACCTGAGTATCAGTATCTAGCGGGTTACCTTGTTTAATAGTTTGAGCACGCTCGACCACCTTGGCGATGAACTTGTCGTATACCGATTCATGGATCAGCACACGTGATGGACAGGTACACACTTCACCTTGGTTGAAGAACGCCAGCAGCATGCCTTCGACACACTTATCGAGGTATTCGTCTTCATGGTTAAAGATATCTGGGAAGTAGATGTTTGGAGACTTACCGCCAAGCTCAACTGTTGATGGAATCAAGCTTTCAGCCGCACATTTTAAGATATGGTGGCCGACTTCTGTTGAGCCGGTAAAGGCCAATTTAGCCAAACGATCGCTGGTTGCTAATGCTTGGCCCGCTTCGCTACCAAAACCATTGACGATGTTGACTACGCCTGCAGGCAGAAGATCGGCGATCTTCTCCATCATCACTAAGATCGATGTCGGTGTTTGCTCCGCTGGCTTCATCACCACACAACAGCCCGCAGCTAACGCTGGTGCCAATTTCCAAGCCGCCATTAAAATCGGGAAGTTCCAAGGAATGATCTGACCTACGACACCGATTGGTTCTGGGAAGTGGTAACTCGCGGTGTTTGAATCGAGCTCGGCTGCGCTGCCTTCTTGCGCACGAATACAACCCGCAAAGTAACGGAAGTGATCAACAACCAAAGGAATGTCTGCTGCCAAAGTTTCACGCACAGGCTTACCGTTTTCCCACGTCTCGGCGACCGCGATTTCTTCTAAATTCGCTTCAATGCGATCGGCAATTTTAAGTAAGATGTTCGAACGTTCAGTCACGCTGGTCGAAGCCCAACTTGCACGAGCAGCATGCGCGGCATCGAGTGCCAAGCTAATGTCTGCCCCTGTTGAACGTGCCACTTGGCAATACACCTGACCATTCACTGGGGAAGTGTTATCAAAATACTCGCCGCTGACAGGCTTCACCCACTCGCCACCGATAAAGTTATCGTATTGCGCTTTAAAGTTCACCACTGCGTTGTCACTACCCGGCTGTGCGTAAATCATAGTTAGATCCTTCTTCGATTTGATATTGAGCTAGAGCTGTCTTATTTTTGTGGCGGCTACCCTTGAGAAAAGAACTCATGGCGAGACGCCCATGTTTATACTTTCTGTTTAAAACACTGATACTTCGTGTTTTCTTCACAACAGTAACAACGCAAATCACACGCCAGAACTTCAAAACTTGTTGTTAATAAATTGTAAAACTATGATTACCAAACGTTTACAACCCAAAGTGAGTTGGCATTGAACGGACGTATGGAAACCACTCCAGTGTTCAACTGTTCCAAATTGGTACACCCTCACTGTTACGACATGGAACAGTCATGCAACTTCAACACACACAAAACTCAGATTGGCTTTCGTCCTCTTGGCACCGCAGCACAGAAGCGGGGCTAAAACAGAGACGGCTTCCTGAAGATATACGCCTGCCACAATCGATCCTTAAGCAACGACGTCATCAATCTTCTGACTTGATTCAAATCGTCGAGCGCAATGCACTGCCTCTGTTTAATCAGATGTTTGCACGCACCGACAGTCGCTTGATCTTGACCGATATTGAAGGGGTGATTCTGGCGAGTTGGGGCCAAGAAAGGTTTAAGGAGAAACTGACTTCGATTGCACTCAGCTCTGGTGCGTGTTGGCAGGAACAACTCAAGGGTACCAACGCGATTGGCACCGCCATTGTGGAAGCCAAACCAGTGACTATCATTGGCGAACAGCACTTCATCCACCAGCATCGGTTTATAAGTTGTTCAGCAAGCCCGGTGTTTGATCATCAAGGCCAGATGGTTGGCGTATTGGACATTACCAGTGAGCAGCAACAACACGACAGTTCGGTGCAGCTACTCGTTCAAAATATGGTTCAGCTTGTTGAAAACCAGCTATTGAGTCATATCCCACAAGGCACGACTCGTATTGATCTCGCGTGTGAGAAATCGTTATTGCACAGTGGTTGGCAAGGGATCGTAATAGCGAATGAGGCTGGTGAGGTGGTGGCGCATAATCAAGTCGCCTCTCAATTGCTGGATCAAACCTCGATCGTTGGTGCATGCATTGATACCCTCTTCAACCGAACTTCATTAGACACCTCATTTGTGTTTGAAAAACAGCACCTCAAACGCACGACAACCAAACGCACACGTTCTATTTCAGCATCGTGTGATTTGCACCATGGCGAACAACAGATAGAACACGCTTGGCAGCAAGCTAATAAGATCATCGATAAAGGGATCAGCTTGCTGATCTTAGGTGAAACTGGCGTTGGAAAAGGTGAGTTTGTTAAAGCCTTACACAAACAGAGCCAGCGTAAATCCTCACCCTTAGTTGCCGTCAATTGTGGAGCACTACCGAAAGATCTTATCGAATCTGAACTGTTCGGTTACGCGCCGGGCGCCTTTACGGGAGCAAGCCACAAGGGCTTCCAAGGAAAGATCCGCCAAGCAGATAAAGGGATTCTATTTCTAGATGAGATCGCCGACATGCCTTTGGAGACTCAGTGTCGACTGCTGCATGTTCTGCAAGATAAATCCGTAGTACCTGTAGGTTCAAACCAGAGTTACCAAGTTGATTGTCAGATCATCGCTGCCACACATAAAAACCTCGAGCAGTTAGTTGCGACAGGAGAATTTAGGCAAGACCTGTATTACAGACTAAATGGCTTGGCCTTCACCTTACCAAGCCTGCAATACCGACAAGACAAGCACGCTTTAATCAAAAATATTCACCGAAAATACGCAGAAGATGAACAGACAATCTGCCCTCACTTGATGAGCTTACTATGCGCTTATTCTTGGCCGGGTAATATCCGAGAATTAGATAACTTACTGAAGGTCACCGCCCTACTCGCGAGCGACGAACCACAAGTGACTCTAGAACATGTACCAAGCCACCTTGCTCAGCACCTCACCTCTTTAGCTCAAGATAGTCATCATCAGATTACTGCTTCTCGTATCATCGAAGGTAAGTCAAATGCTGATTTAAGAAGTACCGTTGAAGAGACCTTGTTGCAAACCTATCAAGCCAACCAAGGTAATATCAGCAAGACTTCACGAATACTGGGCATCAGCCGTAATACTATTTATCGAAAGCTGAAAAGCTTGGGAATCCTATAATAGGAAAAGGAATCTAAGCTACTCAGAATCCAACTCCACAAGTTGATTGAGCACTTCTTTATCCAACACTGGATGGTGTTTGCTCGCTAGGATCAGCACAATATCGACCGAAGGCAACGGCGGCATATCATCGAGTATTTTCAAGTCTGAAGTCACGCTCAGCTTACCCATCGCGCCAATGGCTAATCCGGCTTTAACGATTGCACGTTGTGCAGAAGCCGTATTGCTACACGCCAATAACTGATAAGGCGAGCCCTGCTTGGTTAAGCCATTCACTGCCGCTGCGTGGTACTTACAATCGGTCTGAAACAAGGCTAGTGGGACTGGTTTAGACTCATCGAACGCATAGTCAGGACTGCTTATCCAAACACCCACATCATGTGTAAGCCAGTAACCTTCTTCACTATCCGGAGCTCGGGTAACAATCGCGGCATCTAAACGACCATCATCCAACCATTCTCTCAGTGTAATGCTGGGTAGGCTAAATACTTGAATAGAACAGGTAGGTTCTGCTTTCTGCAGCAGGCGAATCACTTTTGGCAGAATGGTGTCGTTGTAGTCTTCAGGGCAGCCGAGTCGCAGAGGTTGTTTGTCTTCGTAACGCTTTACTTGCTTAAGCGCGGTATTGTGGAGGGCGACTAACTGTTCGGCATGAGAACGCAGCGCTAAGCCTGCTTCTGTGAGTATTAAGTTACGTCCTTCTTTTTGGAAAAGGGTGACGTTGAGCTCTTCTTCCAACTTACGCATCTGCGCACTGAATGCCGATTGGGTGCGATTTATCTGTTTCGCCGCACGAGTGAAACTACTGGTTTCTACAAACGCGAGAAAGCCTCGCAAAGCATCAATATCCATATTGAAATCACCACCCATCGTTTTTATTAATGTATTGCATCAAAATTATCCGTTAGTGCGCCGTAATACAATCCCCTAAGCTCAAATGCATGCCCCCAAGGCTCAAAGCATACCCACTAAACGCAAGGAAGCAACGATGCAGCTTTATATTGGAAACCAGAACTACTCAACTTGGTCATTGCGCGCATGGCTAATATTCGACAACTACAACCTGAATACAGAAATCATCAAGCTCAAACTCTTCACCTCTGATTTTTACGACACTCTGGCGAAAGTGACGCCAACGGCCAAGGTTCCTACCTTAGTTGATGGTGACGTTGCGGTGTGGGATTCACTGGCGATTCTCGAATACGTTAACGACGCCCACTTAGACGGTGCAGCATGGCCAAAATCCACCAAAGAGCGCGCTCGTGCAAGAGCCATTTCTGCAGAGATGCACTCCGGGTTCTTTGCCGTCAGAAATGAAATGCCGATGAACTGCCGCGCCAAAAGAAAGCTCACACTGAGTGAAGACGCATTGAAAGACATCGCACGTATTGATGCAATATGGTCAACACAAATGGAACAATACCCTGAAGGATGGTTGTTTGGTGAATGGTCGATTGCCGATGCGATGTTTGCACCTGTGGCATTGCGCGTAGAAACCTATGGCATCAAGCTTTCAGAGAAGGCATCGCAGTATCAACAACGTGTGCTTAACAGCTCATCGATACAAAAGTGGCTGACAGAGGCAAGTTTAGAAACCGATGTGGTTGAAGAAGATGAGGCGGGCAAGCCAGTATAAGTCGATAGCGATGAGTCTCGATATTGCATCGAGACTCATTAATTGTTAAGCGGTTAGAGACGTTTCACTAGAGTGCGTTTCTTCAGAGTATGGTCTTCAACAACTCATTAAACCGAGACGCTATCCACTGATGGGAAGCAGATGTAAATGTACGTTGATGCTGCAATAAATAAAGGTCTACGTGATATTGCTTGCTGTCTACAAAATCATAAATATCGACAAAGCGATGATCGAAATCTGGCAATGCATTTAAGGCGTTCATGCCAAAAATCACCGCATCAGAACGAGAAGCGATTTCCATTAATACATGAGTTTGAGTACTTCGAAGCTTTGGGCGTTTATCACTTTCTAGTTCCAATAAGATCTGTTGCAAAGGGGTGTTGAATGCTTGCTTGTGGTCTTCTTCGACGTTCATAGCAAGCACTGGGTATTGCATGATCTCATCTAACGTTGATGCCCTTCCAACCAGCGGGTGCTCCTTTCTAACAAACAATTTGGGATAGATGGTCCCTATTTTGGTGGCTTGGTATTTTTGATCTAACGAGCTTGCATAATGAATCGCAAAATCTAACTTACCCTTGTCGAGCAAGTCATAAGGGTTACTTTTCGCAGCCATCTCTATCAAGTTCACATCCGGGGCTTCTTCAAATAATCCCAAGGCTAGATTAGGAAGAATGGTGCTCCCCAGAAAGGTCGGTAAAGAGATCGAAAACGTATCGTTGCACTCTCGAGGATCAAATTGATTACGCTGAAATAACGCGTTTAGCTGCGGCAGAATGTGTTGCAGTTCTTGGCCTAACTCTAGTGCTTTTGATGTTGGTGTTAGGCCCGTAGATGTTCTGATAAAGAGAGGATCATCAAAGGTTTCTCTCAACCGTTTTAAGCTGCGACTCATGGCCGACTGTGACACAAATAACGCCTTTGCAGCATTGGTTACGTTGCGTTCTTTAAGCAATGTATCAAAGGCCACCAGCAAATTTAGGTCGACTCGATTCAACTGATATGACATGTCTTTTCGCATAAATCCTCTAGCTATCATTGAGCAATAACAGTACTAAGCGCTGAATAACCTTAACATGAAAAGATGCACCCATTTATAGGGTGCATTCAAACTTGCGACACCTTCTATTTCACCTTAACAAAATCACTTGGTTTCCATGAATTATCAAACCACTTTTCTGTCGGCGAATACATGCGGAAGATGATATTAAAACCTTTACCTTCCGTCGTTTGAACCCAGTTATGTTCCATTCCTTTAGGAGCATTGGGCGAAAAATGGACAGTGATAGAACCATCGCTGTTCTTCTTAATATCTTCACTCAAACCATCAAGACCAGCAGATTTTTGGTCGGTCTCTAGCATGGAGCGAGTCTGGTTATCGTAGATCATAAATGACCAAAACTGCTCTACTGGTGCATTCGGTGGCAAAGTCACCGTGTAGTGTAGACTGCCATCCAACACTTCCTTGTTGGCATCACGTGTCGCCAACAGATAATCCGATCCTTTTCCTACGGTTTTCGTCACCATATCTGGTGTAATCCCGGTTGCCATGAAGTGGAATGTTGCTCGCATACCGGAGTTAATTACGCCATTTTCATCTTTAAATTCATGGCCTGAGACTAACGGAGTGAACCACTGTCTATCATCGTAGCGAAACATCTCTTCTTTAGGGTGGAAATAGCTTGAGCGTACTTCAGCAGTCGCTATTTTTGCGGCTTCCGACAGTATTTGCTGCATACGCGTGTTTGGCACAAACTCTTGCCCTTTTTCTATTCCGATATCTTTAGCCAACGATAACCATTCAGCATCAAAAATAGCGGTAGGTTCATATTGAATAAGTGCATTCACCTCATCGTAGAACGTCTCGTCCATAGCATGAATGGTGTTGTAATCGACGCCAGAAATATTGATGAACTCGGTCTTATCTTCTTTGCCATACGGATACAGCTTGGTGGTATTTTTTAATGTTGTAATGCTCTGTTCCATACTCTCTGGCGAGCTCACCAAACGCAGCAATAGCCAATGCTGATACCCTTCGCTGACAACCTCAATGTACCCTTCTGGAACGTCGCCTTTCCACGAAGAGTGGCGGATAAAATACTTGCCTGATTTAGCTGCATTGCCTGGGTGAGTGACACCAATTCGATCAACGTATTTAAATGCAGCATTGTCGAGTAAACCCATAACCGGAGTAGGAACCTCTAGAATCACCGGGCCATTTTTTACATCTATTTCCGAAGTGATATAGGGTGTCGTCGTGTTCGCTGTTAACCAAAGGCTATTGGCGTCTAAGTTGTCTTCAGAAATTGCGATGGTTTGATTTGGCTTCATACCGATACTCTCATGCCCCAACAATAGCCCTTGTATTGAAGCAACTGGAATACCGGATAGAAAAACACGAACAGCATTAGATACTTGAACAAAATCTTGCACCTTGGCGTGCGTTTCTAATGTCGGTGCACCATCGGTATAGTTGAGCTCACCTAAATAGGCAGATTCGACCTTATTTGGCGTAATAATGCTCTCTGGTACTTGCGCACTAAATATAGGCTCAGCGAGCGCCACAGATGAACAACCTAGAGTAATCAGCAGCGTAGCAATAATCGATTTTTTCATAATATTTTCTCTTGTCTAAAGTGATTCTCATCGCCTAACCGGCCCCAATTTGTATGCTTCACTTAGGGGCACGCATTAAGCTATTTACTTGAGAGACGGTTGAGTCTCTATTGCTTGCTAGCCACTGATTTTTTCCATGTCTTCTAGCATCCAGTTTTTAAAGAAAGTCTTCGATGTTGGACGGTAAAGTCGGAACAATAAGAAGTAATCTTCACCACCTGTAGGAACCCAGTTTTCCTCCTGCCCTTTTGGTGCTTCAGGGCCGAAATACAGATCATACGAACCATCTGGATTCTTTTTCATCGTGTCAGCGTTTCGAGACGATAGTCCTACTCGATCGACCCCTTTAACAAAATTCTTGGTTTCCATGTTGTAAACAATCGCTGACCAGAAGTCCTCGACAGGCGTATCGGTTGGTACATTGAGCTTGTACGTCGCTTTGCCATCTAACATCTCACCTTGTGAATCGCGTAAGCCCGTTAGATAAAAGGTTGAACCGCCTAACTGCTTCGGCAAGTAAGTCACGTAAAAGTACGACGCTGCACGCTTATCAACTAACACCTCATCTTCATCCACGAATGGGAAGCCAAGTTGGGCTTGAGGGCCAAAATTCCAGAAAGACCATTGCGACAGAGGTTTGCCGTTTTCGTCTCTCCATAGCGCACTCACCGTTTGGTCAGGTTCAACGAACTTTGATTGCATGTGCGCATAGGCCATCAACACACCTTCACTCATCGCTTTTTTCTGCTCAGCTGTTGGGTCGAATTTTTTCCCTTTTTCAATACCAAGGTCTTTTAGTAACGACGCCATTGCTTTGTCTTGCGTTCTGACTGGGTTCTCTTGGATGACATCATTAATGTCTTGAAAAAACGTCTCGTTGTAATATGGGAGGCTGTCATAAGCGACATCCGTTGCATCCAAGTAATCTGTCTTAGGTGGGTTTTCTACATCGGCTAAGTTGTAGATTTTGATTTGCTTCGCGTAGTTCCCCGCATCCAAATCTGTCGCCCCATTGGTTAACGACGGTCTGAATGAAAAGCCATACAGGTACGTATCCGTTTCAAATACAAGGTAACCCTTACTTTCGAGATCCTGCTTCGTACCTAATTTATTGTCGTAACCTGGTGGCAGGAATAGATACTTCCCTCCCTTGCCTTCGTCAGCACCTTTGTAGCCAACATCAGCAATCGGAACCTCCCATTGGTTTACGATTGAGCCAAAGTAATTCACTTTGTCTGTTGCTGCAGGCACCTCAATCACCACCGGGCCGTTCTTCGACGTTATCGTTGCCCAAGCGTAAGCGGTGGTATCGTTCGCGGTGAGAAACCCCTTTTCTGAGCCAAAAGGTTCGTTCACGTAAACCACATCGTTAAAGTCGCCATCAAGGTCACGACGAGTTGCTTTTAGAAAATCAATTTGAGTCACAGCCGGCATATAATGGATTGCTGTTTGAGTGGCACGCTGCACCATCATTTTGTATTCAAGATTTTCAATCTGTGATGCGCGATTAAGGATGTCATCTGTATCTTCGAATGATTGGGAATAGACCGGCATTGTGCTGATAGCAAGTAGCGAAGCTAATAGAAGTTTTTTCATGTTGAGCATATCTCTTCGTAAAGGTGAAACATTCAATTGTTTAAAAAACATCCTTTGTTTGAACCCAGTATACGAACGAGACCAAATCCCATCCAATGACTTATAATCATTATGAATTATTCGAATTTTGGATAATGCTAGATACAATTCGACTATCCCGGTACGACTCAATGATCTGTAAACCTTCCTCTACTCCGTAATAATTTGGTCGATTGTGATCACCTAATCACAATGTGCAGATGTGATTGTTTATATTCAACGAAACTCAAATAGTTAAGATAAACATCATGTTACGAGCAACGATCGCATTACTCAGTGTTACTAGCTTCGCCGTATCTGCCAACGCCCCTCTTCCTTCTGGAGAAGAGTGGCTCAATCATGCTACTGAAGGGCTTGCACCTTACTGGTTGATGCCTAGCGCTAAAGGAGAACCGGTAGGCAACTTCCCTACTTTCCGCTGTGATGACGGTACCTTGCTCGATGTTTCTGATGTGTGCCCTGAACTGAACAAAGGCTGGATCACGCCACACTTTGGCAAAGAGTTTACGCGGATGAAGTCACGTCAAACTTATGCCTATGGCGTGCTCTACCATCTTACTGGCGATAAGCAGGCGTTAGCGCTTGCCAAACAAGGTGCCTACTACATCATTGATCAGCTAGAAGATAAGCAAAACGGCGGCTTTATCGGCTACACAAAAGAGGGAGAAGTAGGCCAGGATTGGCAGCAACGTACCTCTCAAGATCAAGCGTATGCGCTGGTTGGCCTCGCCATGTACTACTACCTGACTCAAGACAAAAAGGTAGAAGAAGCACTCATCGCACAACAAGCTTTTATCTTTGATAAATATCGACTTAGCGACAATAGTGGTCTTGCTTGGGTGCTTGCTGACGGTGAAGATGGCAGTGCAAAACGACGTGAGCTAGTCGCGCAACTTGATCAGATAAACGGCTACATGTTGCTCGTCGCACCTCTGCTCAAAGAGCCCGTCAAAACAAAATGGCTTGATGACTTAAACTGGCTCACGCAAACCATGATTGACCAATACCACTCTGAAGATGAACAACGCTTCTTCGGTGCAATTCACGACAAAGCGGCGATGATGCCGAATGCCAATCACAATGATTTTGGGCACACCATCAAAGCGTATTGGATGACTTACCTTACAGGCCAAACATTGAATAACTCTGAATGGTCGGAGTTTGGTTTAGACGGTATGAAATACACTCTCGCTCAGGCGCAATATCAGAAAGAATTCGCCAGCGTCTCCCAATATTATGGCGAGGAACTTCAGAAAGCGTGGAAAGGAAAAGAGATAACTGGCTGGCAAAGCAGGCCAAACACAAATTGGGCTTCATCATGGGAATGGGCGGAGCTTGATCAAGCAGCAATGACGGTTTCACTTGTCGATGGTTCAATGAAAGACGTATTGCAATACACCCTACCGACCTTTCATGATGTATGGGTCGACCACAAATACGGCGGCGTGGGGCTTGATCCTAAGCGCACCAAAGCTTTCCATTGGGGCAACGGTTATCACCAGTTTGAACATGCGCTGATTGGCTATTTGTTCGCTCAGCAAGTTGGCGCAAAGCCAGCAGTATTACATTACGCAAGGCCGACCAACAGCCAGATGCCAATGGAACCGTATTACTATCAAGGGGATGTGGTTAAGCTGGAGAATCAAGACGATGGAACCCAGAAGGTCAGTTTCAATAACATTCGACCTTAGCGCTGGTATTGATTCTGAATTGCTTGGAGCAACAGATAAGCTCAGAAAGCCTGCACAACACGATGCAACAGACTCAAACAAAAGCCGCTGTAGGGCAGCGGCTTTTTGGTGAAACAAAGATAGCTTAATCATCTAGCCCTTTAATTGAGCTCATTGAACGATAAACGGTTTTTACGTCACCTTTGATGGACAGCATACTTAAATCATCAATGAAGAAGCGGCTAGTCATTGTGTGCTTACCGCCATTGATGAATATTTCGATGACCGACTTGTCGACATAAACCTCGATGGTTTGCTTGGTGCTCAACCTCGGCGCTTTTCTCACACAGCCAAAGTATTCAGCGTAGAGTTGAGACATATTGCTGCGATCAAGAATGAACTCATTATCTGTCGCACTGAACAAGATGTTATCACCCGCAACGTTGGCAAGCGTAAACTCAAACTCGTCAGTATCCGTTTCGAGCTCAACCATGAAGCTCGTCGTATCCAGTTCAAGAGCCTTTTTAACCACCACAGCTTCACCCTGTAGCGCTTTCAATTCAGGTAAAGCAGACTGAACAAGATAGCCATCTTGGATTTGAAGTTCGCGTGGTAACGACAACATGCCCGCCCACTGATGCGCATTAGAAGGTGTATCAATCTCAGGCAGACCAATCCAAGCAATCAAAATGCGACGGCCTTTATCATCTAAGTAAGTCTGTGGTGCGTAGAAATCAAAGCCGTAGTCTGGCTGCGCGATGTCTTGATGATTTTCCAGTTTCGCCGTATCTAGGTTCAGGCGGTCACCCAAAATGTAAGCCACTGAATATATATTTTTGAAGTCGTATGGGTTTTCACTAGACACGCCTTGCGGAGAAAACAGCATCACCGACTGATTATCTATTTCAAATAAATCAGGGCACTCCCACATATAGCCAAGGTTGTTGTAACGAGTCTGAATTTGGCCTTTGTGTTGCCAACTCATCAGGTCACGACTGCAATACAACGCCATTGAACCTGTTTCCTGAGGTGTTTGTGCCCCTACAACCATCAGGTAATCGTCACCCTGCTTCCACACTTTTGGGTCGCGGAAATGTTCGGTGTAGTGATCGTTTTCAATAACCACGCCGTGCTTTTCTATTTTGCCGTCGGCAGACATCTTGGCAAAACATTGAGTTGGGACTCGTTGCCAGTTTTCATCACGTTTATTACCCGTAAAGAACAGCAGTGCATTGCCGTTTTCAACCAATGCGCCACCAGAATAAACACCGTGAGAATCGTAATCTTGGTCCGGGTGTAGGCCTATGCCGTGGTCTTCGAAATGAACGAAGTCTTTGGTTGAAAGGTGGTACCAATACTTCATGCCATGGACAGGACCAACCGGCGTCCACTGATAAAATAAGTGGTGCTCTCCATTAAAGAAACACAAGCCATTTGGGTCATTGAGCAGGCCAAATTTAGGCGCAACATGGTAGCTTGGATAGCCAGAGTCTTGTTTGCGAAGCTCTACCATCGCATCAATACTCTCTTGAGAAATATCTTCTATACGACGATATCTTTGCTCTACTGTCCAGTTCGAGTTCAAACTCATACACTCTCCTCTACGACATTCGTATTTGAAGAGTTTTTTTGAATAAACTGAGTTAGAGCTTCTTGCGTTGGAAGTGCGGTCATTGCGCCTTTTTGCGTTGTCGCCAGTGCACCACAACCATTCGCCCACTGAATTGCAGAATCGACGACCTGTTGATTGTTCCACTCATCATGTTGAGAAAGCTTTGCAAGCAAGCCGCCAACAAAAGCATCGCCTGCCCCTGTAGTATCCACTGGCGTCACTGAACGACCTGAAATCAACACGCCTTGCTTTTCAAATACTCGCCAAACACCTTTCGCACCCTGTGTAACCAGAACAAGCGTGTTGTTAAGATCTGCAATATGAACCAAACCTTGCTCCATCGAAGTTGAACCGGTTAAGAAATCCAACTCTTCTTCAGAGAATTTAACCACATCCGCTAACTCAACCGCTTTCATTACCACAGGCTTGATTTCAGATGGATCTTGCCACACTTCATCGCGAAGGTTTGGATCGAAGCTGATGTAACCACCAGCCGCTTTCATGCGTCGGATGGCTTCAAAGGTACTGCTTCGACTTGGCTCATTGGCCAGAGAGATTGAACAGACGTGTAGCCATTCGTTTTTCTTAAATTCAGGAATGTCATCCACAGACATAAACTGGTCTGCACTTGGCTTCACCATAAACGTAAAACTGCGTTCGCCTTGGTCATCAAGGTCCACCACTACAGTTGACGTACGCTGCTCAGGATCTTTCACCAAACGTTCGGCATTCACACCTTCGTTTTGCAAAGTCACTTCCATAAAGGTGCCAAACGGGTCGTTACCCACTCGGCCGAAAAAGGCGCTTTTGCCTAAAAGACGAGAAATCGCTACCGCGACATTAGCAGGAGCACCACCCGGACATTTCAACAATGTCTTATCTGTCCCCGGAATGAGGTCGACAACAGCGTCTCCAGTTACCCAAACTTGATTCATCTTTCTTACCTTAAAACTGAAAATCATGACAACCGAAAGCAAGGTGACACTTCACGCTGTCATGTAAAAATATAAAAAGGCTAGCTAAGCCAAATCACCTAGCTAGCACCCCAAAGCTTAGGAAATGAAGTGAAAAGGGGGGACTTCACTTCTAGGGAGAAACGTTAAGCCGTTGCTTTAATGTTTTGTTTATTACGCTCGCGCAGACCTAAAACAACAGTCAGTGCAAAAGCAGTCACGAACGCGATAATCATACCGACCACGTAGTAACCGATTTTTTCTGGTGATATTGAGATGATACCTGGAATACCAGCAGCACCGAGCGCTTGTGCTTTCACATTAAACATGGTGATGAATGCGCTTGAAACCGCAGCGGCACAAACCGCAGCAATGAATGGATAGCGAAGCTTCAAGTTCACACCGAACATTGCAGGCTCTGTAATACCAAGTAGTCCCGTCACACCAGAAGGAATAGCGATACTCTTCATTTTTGTATCGCGAGTCATGAAACCAACAGCCAGTGCCGCCGCCCCTTGTGACACGTTAGACATAGCCGCGATAGGGAAAATAAACGTACCACCCGTTACGGCAATGTCTGCTAATAATTGGGTTTCTATAGCGATAAAGCTATGGTGCATGCCTGTAATAACGAATGGCGCATAAATCAAGCCAAATACCGCACCACCAATAAAGCCCGCACTGTTGTATAGCCAGTTCAGACCGTCACCCAACAAGAAGCCGATATCACGAGTCAATGGACCAACAACTGTGAATGTGAGTAAGCCTGTCACAAAGATAGCCAGTAGCGGCGTTAGCAAGTTGTCCAGAACGGAAGGCACGACTTTACGCAGGCCAAGTTCGATTTTCGCGAGAATAAACGCAGAAACGAGAACTGGCAGTACAGAACCTTGATAGCCAACCTTCTCTATCTCGAAGCCTAGAATGTTCCAAACCGGAATATTGCCTGCCACCGATGCGCCACCGAAGCCCCAACCGTTAAGAAGATCTGGGTGAACCATCAACATACCTAAAGCCGCGCCAAGGTATGGGTTACCACCAAATTTCTTGCTCGCTGAGAATGCTAATAAAATAGGTAAGTACACAAAAGGTGCATTAGCAAATGTGTTGATCATGTTTGCTAGGTCGGTCAAACCCGGGTTAGCGTCAATTAAAGATTTGCCATCAATGAACAAACCTTGAGCCGTCAATAGGTTGTAGATACCCATCAACAAACCACCAGCTACAATCGCAGGAATGATTGGTACAAAAATATCAGACAGGCCTTTAACCGCGCGCTGTATGATGTTTTGGTTTTCAGCCCCTGCAGACGCCACATCGTTAGTCGACATCTCTGTCATCTCAGTCAGCTTTGCCATCTCAGCATAAACTTGATTGACGATGCCTGAACCAAAGATGATTTGATATTGACCGGCTACTTTAAACTGGCCCTTAACCCCTTCTAGATTATCAATCGCCTGTTCATCAATTTTATCTTGGTCTGCGACAGCAAGACGCAGACGAGTCGCACAATGTGCGAGTGCAGTGATATTACTTTTACCACCTAATAGAGTGAGCAGCTCTTTTGCTATTTTTGGATAATTCATTACATACCCCATTGGATTATCATTTGAGCCTTTGAATTTTCGGGAACGTTTGCAAAACAAATTTTTGCCTAGAAATAACAAATGATCAAAGATAACTGCTCAATAGTGTGAGAATGATCTTTAAATTATCTCCCTAGGATGAGGAGAGAGGGTTAAAATCTCCTAATAAATAGGGGAATTTGATGACCAGTTTGCAAACAATCCCAAAACTAAAATGATAATGGATAATTTATAATGGCTAGTCTTCATGATGTCGCTCGTCTCGCTGGAGTTTCCAAGTCGACGGTTTCAAGAGTAATCAATGATGAGTATGGCGTAAAAGACGCGACCAAGATTAAAGTTCGCAAAGCGGTTGAAGAGTGTGGCTATCTCCCAAACCAGGTCGCTAAAGACTTAAAATCTCAGAAAACCAACCTGGTTGGCGTGATTGTTCCTAGGGTTTCTTCCCATGCTACCTCTCAAGGCGTCGACGGTTTAACCGCAGTATTAGAGCAAGCGGGCAAGCATGTTTTATTAGCGAGCACGCACCAAACACACCACAAAGAACTTGAATATATTCAGATATTTAACCAGAAGCGTGTTGAAGGCATTATCTTGTACGCGACCCACCTCGACAACCAATTGGTCAAAGCGATTCAAAGCTCTGCCGTACCCGTGGTATTGGTTGGTCAAGACGGTTCAATGTTTAACATCCCAAGCATTGTGCACGACGATACTCGTGTAGGGTTTGAAGCAGGCAACCGCCTTATCTCGAAGGGTTGTAAATACATGGGGTTCATTGGCGTACAAGGCGATGATATTGCGGTTGATAAGATGAGATCGGAAGGCTTTGCTCAATCACTTCAATTCAACGATCTCACACTGCAATTTCACGCCCGTGGCGATTTCACCATCGATTCAGGCTACAAGTTGACTAAGCAGTATCTCAAGGAGCACACCAAGCTCGACGGCCTGTTCTGCGCCACTGACCGTATCGCAATCGGCGCGATCAGAGCGATTCAGGAAGCGGGGCTCGTTCCAGGAAAGGATGTATTGGTGTTGGGTGTGGGTGACGATGAGCTCGCTTCAGTATGTACGCCAACGCTTTCTACGTTTAACTATGCGTTTGATAAAGCGGGAGAAAATGGAGCCAAGCTGCTACTCGACCGTATTGAGAAAAAAGGCTTTGAAATGAGCAAGATGGTGTTGACCTTCACCATCATTGACCGAGAGTCTTGCTAACGATTTACTTGAGAGTTCAAGTGCTCTTAAGATAAAAAAATGCCAACCTTCGAGTTGAAACGATAAGGTTGGCATTTAATGATGTGGATCTCACATCATGAATAACACTCTCTATCTAAAAGATATATCAAGCAATTAGAACCAAGTTTCCATCTGCAGTGCAAATAGAACCTCACCGCCCTCACCCATTGTTGCTGCATCTGCGTCAGTGCTGATCGAGTAACCATTCAAGTCTTCACTCCAATCCACATAGCTCACAGCGAAACGCAGTTCTGGTCGGTCAAAAAAGCCAGTACTGGTTGAAAGCTTGAGTGTTGGTGCAACTGTTGCTTTGTAGAAACCGCCGCTCGCTTGCTCGGTCGCGTTGTCCAAATCCATGTACTGCAATGAACCTTCGTAAACCATCTCAAAGTTATCTGTGAACTCTTGAGCTAATCGAACGTTTAAAGAAGCCCATGTGAACTCGTCATTCTTCTTCAAACGGTCTTGGCTATGCTCTGCCATTAATGCAGGTGCTAAGCGCCAGTTGTCGCCAATGCGAGTGACACCGTAGCTAAACAGGCGAACGGCTTTTGCATCATCCAGTAGATCACCATTTGAGCCGATGCCTTTTAGCTCTGCACCAAGGCCGCTACCCACTAACATACCCGTTTTAGAGAAGCCTTCGCTTACACCAAAGAAGTTGTCTCCATGGTACGCAAACATTGCGTGTACACCGCTTTCAGCTGCGCCATTTAAACGACTATCGTTGTCTGCTGAGGTCATACCGCTCAACATCACCTGCCACTGGCCAATACGGTTATTCATGGTTGCAATGTAGTTTTCTACATCGGTTGATGAGCTATCAATCTCACCAAAATCTCGGCCATAAATAGAGAAATTCGCTTTCCAGTCGTCGCTCATTTGAACGTCGTAAACACCTGCGCCAGTGCCTGACAGGAAGACAATATCCGAGTCGAAAAAGTGAATATCAAAATTGTCGCGATCGAATCGTTTACCCGCCCAGAACGTTGCTTCAGAAAACGCTTCGGATTCAGAGAACATACTCAGGCGATTCAGTTCCGAATACACTTGTCGCACATTCAACTGGCTTTCGCTGGCAGTCCACTCGTTATTTGTCTCAGTACTGTCGGCCAACATGATGCGAAACAAGGCACTAGAGCCATCGTCTGCAAATCGCTTATGAATCAAGTTCGCTTCAACGTAATGATCATCTTCAACACCAAGACGTCCAATAGGCGCACCAATGGCACCCGCCGCTGTCATGTAAGGTCCAGTGCCTGTCGCGCCATTGAGGTCGTCGTTGATCAATAACCCAGAGCGAGCATAGCCGTGAAACTCAAACGAAGAAGCCTTTTCATTGGCCTCGACGGAGACCTGTTCCGTTTGTGCAACCCTTTGTTCTAATTCATTAATACGTTGCTCTAATGCTGCAACGTCTTCACTTGCTAATACCGATGTAGTCATTAGCCCCATTGTTACAGCAACCGCTAAAATGTGTCGTTTCATTCTGATGTTCTCACGTTAATTGTTTTGGATGAACTGCAAACGTTCCCAAAATAATTCGTAAGCGCATTTCAAGCTTATACTTTGATGTACAAGCTTAATATCTAAGAAGAAATAGAAATAACTTGTGTTGATCTCTTCATATTTTGTATCTGCCTGGATGATAGATCGATAATTTCGGGAACGTTACCGAAAATGCATGATTCTGATAACTTTGTCACAAGTGGAATTGATTAATAAGCGAAAAACTGTGTCTCGCGCACATTGAAGCCTTTATCAAGGTCGTCGATAAGCTAGAGTCAGTTACGCACAAAGCGTGATACAGTAAACAATAACCACCACCTTTAACTGATGAACAACTCGATTATCGAAAGTTAAGACGGTTTTGTTCGATCTGATAAATGACGATCGAATCATAAAAGTGGAAGTTAGAAATGAATCCAGATACTTATGAAAGCATCCAATAAAAAAGCCAAGTTGAACTTGAGTGATCAACTTGGCTTTAAATGGCTCAATGAATGCTTTCTAGCGCGTTGTAACGCCACAAAAGTAGAGATTATTTAATTGGATAATGTCGCTTTAAAAACGCAATCACATGCGGTACGTACTTATCGGTATCAAATATCGGAGCACTATGGCCAACACCTTCCTCGATAAACAGCTGATTCTCAATGCCGTATTTGTCCAAAACATCTTTGAGGATCTGGCTTTGCGCTAAAGGCACTCGCTTATCCAGCGTTCCATGGAACTGAATGTAAGGCGGAGCATCACTGTTTATATAGCTGGTCGTTGAAGCTTGTGCCGCTAGCTCTGGCACTTCACTCGGGATATCACCTAAGAAGCGAGACACCGACGACTTTTTACTGGTCGGTCTGTTTCCTTTATTGCCTAGCTCCAGCAAGTCCGTCGGGCCAAAAAAGCTTACAACTCCAGCCACTCGATACTTAGGTTCTGAGTAAAAGCTAATGTCACCGTGCGTATTACTTGCTCCGACCAATCCCGCTAAATGACCACCAGCTGAACGCCCCATCATAACCACGTTATCGGCGGCAAGATTGTACTTGTTAGCATGGTCATGAAGATAGTTAATGGCATCATTAATATCCGCGACTGGTTTTGGGAAGGTTGCTTCGCCACTTAAACGATAATCGACCGCAGCCAACGCATAACCTTCACTTAAAACAGAATTAAGCAACAACGGGTTTTTAGTCGGGATATCGTCTTTAGTGCCACGCTTCCACGCACCGCCATGTACCCAAACGAGCAACGGATATTTTCCATCAACCTTTGCTTCTGTTTTGGGAAGGTAGAGATCAAGCTTGCTCTCTCGTGCTTCTACCGTCTTAAACAAGATGTCCTTTTCTACTGTGTATACCGCATTAGCATTAGCATTAGCATTAGCAGCCGATAATCCAGCAAATGAAAGCATCAGTAATTTTGTTATCTTTTTCATTGTGAACCTCTTATCTAGAATGACGCTTCTGCTGCTAACCAGTAACGACGACCATCTTCAACGTAGCCAAACTCTTCGTAATCGGTTTGTTCATCAAATAGGTTGTAAACACCAGCCATCAGCTTAAGGTTCTTTTGCACATACCAGTTGGCACCTAAGTCAACATAAGTAATTGATGGCGCTTCGTATTGTGTTCTTGAACTACTCGTTGTCGGTTCTGACTCTTTGCCACGGTATGTCACTCGCATCCAAGATTGGACATCATCACGTACTTGCCAATCTGCATTTACGGTAACTAAATGCTCAGGAATTTGCGTTAGTGGTTTACCTTCATCTTCACCAGACTGCTTCTCAGTATGTGTATAGGTATACGTCGAGCCGACAGAAATCGTCTCGGTAATGCCTTTGTTTATCGTGTATTCAGCACCGTAAGTAATCGCGTCTTCAATGTTCACGTAGGTAGAATCACAACCACGTCGACCACAGTTAGTGCTCAGCTCTTGCTTGTCGATCTTGTCTTTAAAGTCACTGTAGAATACGGTGATGTTCGAGCTTAAATCGGCATCGCCAACAAAGTACACGCCCATTTCACTGTTCACTGACGTCTCGGCTTTTAGATCAGGATTACCGTAAACCGAGCAATCGCCACCACAACTTTCTTGCGCCCAGCCCGCTTCCATCTCAGTTAAGCCTGGTGCTCGATAACCCGTTGAAACACCGCCTTTCACTGTCCAATATGAGTCGACACTCCACACACCATAAACGCGAGGGCTCAGATGAGAATCGAACACGTCATTTTGATCAAATCTGAGGCCAGTTGTTAGAGCAAAAGAATCGGTGATGTACCATTCATCTTCCGCAAACAGTGACCATTGGTTATTTTTGAAGACATGATCTTCTCCAGAATCTGTCAGCTCCTGACGTGTATAGTTGAAGCCGATAGTTAGGTAGTGCGCCTCAAGCACAGGCATAGACCATTGTGAGTTCAGAGTCAGGTTTTCCACTTCCATTTCTCCGCCTTCATTCTCAACCGTTTCATTGTTGATGTATGAAGTGCCCGAGCCCCAGTCGTAGTTGCCTGAGTGAGATAGGCCCAATGATTGACGATTGTTCACACGCTCAGAATCTGTGGTTTTCGATTTTCCATCCGTGGTCACTCGTTCTTGATCGTGATAGGTGTAATCAAACGAGAAAGTATCGTCATCCGTAGGTGTCAAGTGCAGTGCGCCACGGTAACTCTCTAATGTTTTGCCGCCGTATCCGTAAAGAATCTCATCTTCCTTACGCTCTTGATATAAACCAGAGAAAGAAGCGCTCAACAAACCATCAATAATCGGGCCCGCTAGATGTACTTGGCTTTGATATAAATTGCCCGAGTCTGAGTTCTCTTGCAGTGTTGTTTCACCACGTACGCTGCCATGCCACTCTTGATAATCTTTACGAGTGATAATGTTGATCACACCGCCAATCGCGTCTGAACCGTAAAGCGTCGACATTGGGCCACGCACGACTTCAACTCGCTCAATCGCGCTTAGAGGTGGTAGCCAATCTTGCTCAAAGCCACCACTGCTGTTTTGTTGTGTTTCACGGCCAGACTGCTTGCGTCCATCGACCAAAATTGCCGTGTATTCTGCAGGCATACCACGTATTGAAATGTCTTGGCTCGAACCACCACCTGTCACGATCACACCGGGTACATCACGCAGTGCATCCGTCAGATCTTTATACGATCGGTTTTCCAACTGCTCACGAGTAATCACGCTGATCGACGCTGGCGCTTCAGTGACAACCTGCTCATAACCAGCTGCTGTCACAACCATGGTTTCCATAGTCGTCGCTTCCATGGTCAAAGCTTCGGTATCAACTTGATTTGCTTGTTCGTTAGCAAAGCCCATCACAGGAAATACAAAACACGCAGCAGCTATAGATTTAGAAAAGGGGGAACGAGTAAACGTTTGAATAGTGTTCATCTTGGCTCTACTTAAATTGAGATTGCATTTAATAATCATTCTCAATTAGAGCAGCGTAAATCATTCGCTTCAAGCATAATGCTATCGCCAAAATAGAATATCGCTATCCGCCAGACGGATAGTTACCTTCACCTTATGCTTGATATGAAACTGATGATGTAGCGAATAACGGCTCTCAAATCACTCAGACTTCGGTGCTTACTTAACTAGAAGTCACTCTCTTTTAAGAGTACGTATCTTTTAAGAACAAAAGCCTTTAGGAGTAGGTATCTTTGCCTACATAGAGGTCTTTGAAGATTTCACGTACCCATTCACACATCGGGTCATCATGAAATCGCTTGTGCCAGTACAAATAAACTTCCTGAAAACTCAAGTGGAGTTCTTCTGGGACTTCTCTGGTGATCAGACGGGGATCATGACACGCCGCTTCTGCGAAAGGCGTTGGAAGATGAAAGATGATGTCGGTTTCAGCAGCAATACTTGGTGCAGAGCTGAAGTTGCTCAACTGCACAGGTGCAGATAGGCGCTGCTTTTTATTGGCTAAACCGAGTTCTTGGTACTTGTGTTCGAAAGAGAGCTTTTTCTCACCTTGTAGTGAGACTTGACCAAAATCATATTCCGCCAGCTTTTGTGGGGTCAGAGTTTCATTCGCCAATGGGTGCTCTCGGCTCATCAACAAACGGAACGTACGCTTCGCCACTGTCATACGATAGATGTTTTGCTCAGCAGAAGGCGGCTGATGCGAAGATAAGGCAAAGTGTACATCACCCGCCACTAAAGCTTCAAAGTGACGCTTGGGCGCAGAATCTAAACTCACGATCATGTTCGGCGCTTCTTTGCGGATCTTAGCGATCACCTTAGGCATTAAGGTATTAATTTGAGGCAGTAAGCCATAAAATTTCACAGTACTATCAACCTTGCTTGGGTCGAACGACTGCTTATGAACCAACTTTTCCAGGTTAGTAATAACGGTGTTGATATCGTCTTTAATCGACTCTGCTTTTGGGGTCAGCTCATAGCCATACTTCTTACGTACCAGCAGCTCATCATCAAAGAATGTACGCATTTTTTGTAGCGTACGACTTACCGAAGACTGGCTCATGTTCAGAGACATTGCGGTATTAGAGACATGTTTTTCTTCGAGTAAATGCTTAAGAACGAAAAGAAGATTCAGGTCAATCTGGGAGAGGTTCATGAGTGCGTCACCGAAATAATGAGGGCATCGTTGAGACAATACGCCGCGCTCAAACCACGGCAATGCATATCAATGATTGGGGTTCAAGATACCGAGTTAACGGCTGTGCGAGCATGATTTAAAAACGACTAAATAAAAAAATAGAAATAGAGATCGCTACTTTCTCTTACCCTGCTCCACCAACTTTTCATTCCATGCCGTATTGCCGTCACGCTTGGTCACGTCATACTCTGAACAGAACTGAGAGATAGTCATGTTGTTGTCGCCAGTCGCCAATTTCAACGCCAACTGGACTTGTTGAAGTTTGCTTTGCAGACGCAGAATCTGACCAGCATTTGGGCTTTTTTCTTTGGCATACTTTAAGGCTGCATGCTTACGCTCTGCCGCGCCCGCTCGGCGATCTGCTTCTGATAACAGATACTTGAGTTGAGCAACACTCTTGCCTTTCTTGAAGGCAGGATCAAGCAACTCAACGCATTCATCAAACGATGGATCGATAACGTATGGGTCAACTTTATGAGCTTGTTGGCGCATCCATTCGAGTGCGAGTTTTTCATCTGACATAATTACATCTTTACCAAAGAAACAGCCTTATATGGTATCGCTCAATAGCAAACCGCTGCAATAACAAATTGAGTGACTTTGCGCCTTTTTGTACTGTGCCGATTAACGAACTTAACAGTCACAGCCCCAATAGTTGGCTTTAGCGCATCACAAACAGCTCTTCGTGGTAGTGCTTTTCAATATCAAATTGATAGGTGTCTAATTCTTTTTTCAATGATGTAGAGAACAACTCCGGCCCGCAGAAATACATCTCGTATTCGTTGAGGTCGCCACATTGATTGACAATTCTTCCGGCATTCAGTCGAGGTGAATGTAAGGTGTCTATCACGGTCAACTTCACACCAACCGCGTGTGCAAGGTGCCACAACTCATCGATTAATTGCTTATCAACACCGCGAGTACAATAAAACAACTCAATACGAGGATGATCTCGTTCTGTTTTGAGCGCTTCAAGTGTTGCAAAAAACGACGCAATCCCGACGCCACCAGCGATCCAAATTTGTGGCTTGCTTAGGTCAAAATCAAGTCGACCATAGGGTCCTTCAACCGTAACCGCATCGCCCGCTTTCACTCGTTCATAAAGGCCATTAGTAAAATCACCCAGCTCTTTGATCAAAAAGCGTAGCTCTGAATCTTGACTGCCAGAAACAATGGTAAACGGATGCGGGTCTTCATTACCGAAACGCAAGTATGCAAACTGCCCAGCGTTATGACCATGCCAAGATGCATCAGGTTTTAACACAAGCTCCATCACCTCAGCTTGTGGAAAATATCGAGTCGAGGTAATGGTCGCTGAGTGACGATTACTACGCCCAACTAAGCCCAATAAACTGTAAATCGCTGCGATAGACCCAACCAAAGCAAATGCCACAGTTAGATAATAAATAGGCTCTCCCCAATACGCTCGTTTAAGCAGTATTACTGAGTGAAAAGCGATAAACAGGTACGCAACCGACATCAGACGGTGCGACAGTTTAAACGGTTTGTACTTCACTGCCGCCCATAGTGACGCCACAAGTAAAATGAGTAATAAGTAGAAGCCCCATTCGCCAATACTCTGAGCAATACCGCGCAATTCATTGACCCATAACTCCCATACAGTCAAAACAGCTTGCGGCCCTGAACCATCGTGTCGAGCAGGCTTATCTAACACGCCAGACACCACCAATGACTTAGGAATTTGGTACCACAACCAGTGTGTCACACCCAGTGCAACACCACCGATACCGAGCCATTTATGGACTCGATATGCTTTATCCATACCTTTCAGCCAATTCTCAACCATAGGCAAACGCATCGCCAAGATCATTGTGATGGACATTAACATCAGAGACAAAATACCTGAGTACTGAATCATGGCTGAGCGCCATTCAAAGACATCGCTTGAAGCGAATAATTGCGGTTCCATCGCAAACCAAAAGGCTGACATTGTGGCAATCATTGCCCAAATGATATTGCGGACTGTTTTCATTTTTTAACACTCATAAAGACGACATCATTACTTTAGCTCCTGTGATGTAAAGGGACGTCAACGCGCGTAAATCTATGCAAAGGATCTCGTTCATTGTGCTGTAGCAGAGATAAAAGAGACAAACTGCCCACGGCCAAACTAAGCGCTCTTTGATCGATAAAAGCGGATTCTTCGTACATATAAGTCCGTTAGTGAGCATGCTCGAAGATAACAATAAATGAGAAGAAGAGAAGATATGAAAGACATGACCCTTTCTAAACAAGATATCCAAACAATGGACCAGCGCCACCGCATTCGTTTGGTTAATTCTTTGTCTGGATTTAAAAGTGCCAACTTAATTGGTACTTGTGATAAGCAGGGGTTTGAAAATCTTGCGATAGTAAGCTCTGTCATTCATCTAGGGTCTGATCCCGCGCTGCTTGGTTTTATTGTTCGCCCAGATAAAAGCCGCCGTCATACGCTAGAAAACATTCTAGAAACGAAGTACTTCACCGTTAACAGCATTGGTGCTGACTTTGTTAAAAAGGCCCATCAAACCTCAGCTCGCTACCCTAAACCAATCTCAGAATTCAACGCGGTCGGTTTAACGGCCTATTATGACGACACATTTCCTGCTCCCTTCGTCTTGGAAAGCAGTTTAAAGATAGGGTTAGCGTTCAAAGAACAGATCACTATCGAAAGCAATCAAACACAAATGTTGATCGGTGAGGTTATAACGATTCACGCACCCAAACGCGCCGTGATGCCGGATGGCTACCTTGATTTAGAAGTTTTGGATTTAGTCACGGTATCGGGGCTTGATAGCTACCACGTAACCCAAAGACTGCACCGATTAAGCTATGCAAAACCACAACAGCCACTCTTTCCACTCACTCGTGAAGGTAACCCAACCTCATGGGAAGCGTTCGAACTCAATCTAGACTAATTTTGTTCGGTAATTTGCTATCAAAAGTGCTAACGTCCTTTAACTCAAAAAGATGCACCTCATACAAGTGCATCTCGCTGAGCATCTCATTCATTCTTACGTCTGTTTCCAAGGACCCTTTTGAAGTTAACTCACTTTAAATACAAAACGCGCGAAGGCCCAGACTACCGACATGGCGATCAGGTGTCTTTTATGGACATCAAACAGACCTTCGGTATGGGCAGCATTCGTGTGGGTGCTTGGGTGACGAAAGAAGAAAAAGAGTTGGCTGCAAATCTGATATTCGACTCGTTAGCAGACTTGGCTTACATCTTGGCTCTGCCACCAGAGGCAGTTGGCCTACGCGGTACATTAGGCCTAGCGTTTGGCAGTGGTGGCAGAAAAGGCGTACAAGCACACTACGCACCAAACCAGAGAGAATTAGCCCTCGCCAAGAATGCTGGAGCTGGCGCGCTCGCACACGAGTTTTGGCATGCGTTTGACCACTATATCGCAGAGAAAGCGTTCGAAATCGGCGATACCTCTGGCCCAAGAAAGCAAATCTTGTTCGCCAGCGACTGTTGGTTGCACGATAGAAAAGTAAGACCTCATCCATTAAACGAGAGTTTGATGTCTCTGTTTGACGCCACTTTGCTTAGCGACAATAACTTGGACAAACACGATTACGTGGCTCGCAGTGTTATTGCCGACAAGGCGATGTCTGCCCGTTACTTCTCACTACCCACAGAGATGATGGCGCGTGCCTTTGAGTCGGTGATTGAATCGTGTTCCGATATCAAGAACGCTTATCTGGTCAATGGCACAACCAAGCCTGATATGTACCCCGTGTATCCAGATATGGCGCATCGCAAAGAGATATACCAAGCGCTGCAAGGTTACTTCGTACCATTAGGGCGATCTTTGAGTAAATAGCGCTTAGGACAGCACATGACCAAAGCTTCGAAAGCGTTTATAGTCCAGACACACACTTCAATATGCATGATTTAGAGGCAGTAATGATCAGTTGGCCATCTTTGGTAAAACTCGACGGTGACGATGAGCTTATTTACGTCGCGTCCGAACAAGATTTTCAAGCAGAATGCTCAGATATGATCTTGGGCGAAGATGATTACCTCATCGATTCAGAGGGCGACAGCTACTCGCTTCAATCAAACTCAAACCAACTGGGTTTAACTAAACGAGCCGAGCAGTATTCGGTTGAAAGCGTGACTAAACTGATTCGAAATCACGAGTTCCAGAAGGCAGAAGTGTGCCTGATGAAAATCCACTTCCTGACTATCGAAGAAGCGATTCAGTCTTTGGCGTTTGAGCCACGTTAATATTGGTTTAGATTCGCATCAAAGCATCCAATCAGAACAAACAAAAACAGCGCCTCAATAGGCGCTGTTTTCGTTTCTTATCTCGTTATCGCTTAATTAAGCGACAAAAAGTAAGATTAAGCGATAAAAATCTGTGCTAGTGCGTAGCCCAAGCAACATGCGCCTACTACACCGATTAAACCAACCGACATGAATGAGTGGTTGAAATACCACTTACCAATCTTGGTGGTGCCAGACACATCGAAGTTCACCGTTGCAATGTCTGATGGGTAGTTAGGGATGAAGAAGTAGCCGTAAACCGCTGGCATCAAGCCGATAAGCAGTGCGGGGTCTAATCCTAAGCCAAGGCCAACCGGTAGCATCATACGAGCAGTTGCTGCTTGAGAGTTCACCACAACCGATACGATGAATAGCGCTAGTGCGAACGTCCATGGGTAGTTGGTCACCATTTCCACGATGCCAGATTTAAACTGAGGCATTGCGTATTGGAAGTAAGTATCCGACATCCAAGCGATACCGAAGATAGCAATCGCCGCCACCATACCCGATTTGAATACCACGCCGTTTGGCACATCTCGCGGGTCAGTTTTGGTCGCTAACAAGATGATACCACCGAAGCAGAGCATCATCATTTGGATGATCACCGACATCTTGATTGGCTTGTCGCCGTCTACGATGGTTCTGATCTCAGGCACCATCGCCACGATAACAATCACGACAATTGAAAGTAGGAAAATCAATACCGCATTACGAGCCGAAGTTGGCAGCACTTCATCCAAAGACGTCGCAGTGGTGCTTTCGATACGTTTTTTCCACTCAGGATCTTTTAGACGAGCTTGGTATTCAGGATCATCGTTCAGCTCTTTACCGCGTTTCAGGCTGTACAAAGAAAGCAAAAACGTACCAAACAGCGTTGCAGGCACCGTCACCATCAAAATAGAAAGCAGAGTAATAGAGTGTTGAATATCTGAAAGTTGTGCGAGGTAGTACACCACAGCCGCTGAAATTGGTGATGCCGTAATGGCCAGTTGAGACGCGACAGACGCCGCTGCCATTGGGCGCTCAGGACGAATCCCGTTCTTCAGTGCGACATCGCCGATGATTGGCATGATGGAGTAAACCGCGTGGCCAGTACCCAATAGGAAAGTCATCGAGTAAGTCACGAACGGAGCTATCAGGGTAACGCGTTTCGGGTTCTTTCTTAGCACCCTTTCCGCCACTTGCAGCATGTATTTCAAACCACCTGCCGCTTCGAGAATCGAGGCACAAGTAACAACGGCGAGGATGATCAGCATTACGGTGACAGGTGGAGACGTTGGTGGCATCTTGAAGACAAACACCTCGATAACCAAACCAATACCCGAAACAACACCTAAGCCAATACCGCCATACCGAGACCCGATATAAAGGACGACTAATAAAAATAGAAACTCAAAATACAACATAAGCAACCCTGCTAAAAATGTGGACTAATGTTATTTTCTCCCTAAGTTCAGCCATTTACTTATTGCTTGGTCACACTATGATTGCAGGCTCCCGGTAATTGTTTTTTATAAGATTATGGTCACGCTAACACGCCCGTAAGTTTATGAAATGTAATAAGAAGCCAGACGCACAAGCTAGATTTGTTATGTGGAATAATCATAATTGTTTCTGTTAGATCTGGATGGCCTATACAATATCAGGCTCATAACTTAACGATATTATTCCAACTACAATCAATCACACTTAAAGTCATTCAGAAGCATATTGCCGAGCCGATTGGATACATTCTTACTGAACGCTGACTCGCCTATCACTAGACACTATGTCAAAATACCTGCCCTCACGACGACAACACAGAAAGAACCACGTATATGAATTTTCAAGCTGCTATTTTTGATATGGATGGACTGCTGCTCGACACTGAGCGACTTTGTATGCAGGTTTTTGAAGAAGCATGTCACGCGCAAGGTGTTCCGTTTTTACAAGATGTCTACCTAGGCATCATTGGTTGTAACGCAAAAACCATCGAACAGATTTTTCGAAATGGTTACGGTGAAGGGTTAGACTACCCAGCGCTGAATAATGAATGGCGCACGCGCTACAGTGCAATTGTTAAAAACCAAGCAATCCCAGTAAAAGATGGCGTGATTGAGCTGCTTGAATGGCTAAAATCAAACGACATTCCAATCGCGGTGGCGACCTCCACTCAGCTTGATATCGCAAAGAAGAAGCTTGAGCTGGCTGGCCTAGATTCGTAC
Organism: Vibrio sp. 10N.261.46.A3; assembly: GCF_041472995.1. Classification (NCBI taxonomy): domain Bacteria; kingdom Pseudomonadati; phylum Pseudomonadota; class Gammaproteobacteria; order Vibrionales; family Vibrionaceae; genus Vibrio; species Vibrio sp. 10N.261.46.A3. Next base: position 40,364 of record NZ_JBFRRH010000038.1, read on the forward strand.
TTCACCTCGTTAAGCACAGGCTGCGAAGTGACTCACGGCAAGCCTCACCCAGAGATCTACTTACTGGCGGCAGAACGCTTAGGTGTCGCACCTGAAACCTGCCTAGCGTTTGAGGACTCAAACAACGGTATTCGTGCATCAATGGCAGCGAACATGATCAGCTTCCAAATTCCAGATTTGGTTGAACCTTGCGAAGAAGTTAAAGCGCTTGGTCACACGATCAGCCCGTCACTGCATCATGTATTGGCGCAGCTGCAACAGGCCGCCGCTTAAAAGCCCATCACAGCAATTTAAGACCAATATTAAGCCGACTCACTGAGTCGGTTTTTTTGTGGGTATTCCTTTTATAAAAGATAAAAAATCGCGCTAGAAACTGTTACAGTCGATGTGAAACTGATGCTAACTGACAAGCAACATTGATAACGTCTAGAAAGGGAGAAAGGGACGCGTGATTGAAAAAATTGAAAGCCAACTGCTTGATTTTGCACAACAACAAATGACACAAGATGCGGCGCATGATATCAGCCACATCAAGCGCGTCGTCAAAGCTGCTAAGGCTTTATGTACTCAAGAACAAGCTAAGCTTGAGGTCGTTCTGCCTGCCGCTTACCTTCATGATTGTTTCACCTTTCCCAAGAACCACCCAGACCGAGCCCAAAGCTCACAAATGGCGGCAGACAAGGCGATCTCTTTCCTCAAATCTATCGAGTATCCCGCGTCTTATCTCGACGAGATCCATCATGCGATTGTCACGCACAGCTACAGCGCCAACATCACACCAGAAACTTTGGAAGCTCAAATAGTCCAAGATGCCGATCGCCTAGATTCTCTCGGTGCGATTGGCATTGCTCGCTGCCTGTACGTCGGCCAAAGCTTTAACGCTGAACTCTATAACCATCAAGATCCGTTCGCGAAGCAACGTGACTTAGATGACAAGCATTACAGCGTCGACCATTTCTACGTGAAGCTGTTTAAGCTCGCTGAAACCATGAATACAGAATCCGCCAAGTTAGAAGCCAACAAGCGCACCGACTACATGCGCGGTTTTCTAGAACAGTTGGGCGCAGAAGTTTAACGGATTAAAAAAGAGACACGCGATAAGTGAGAGGGAAGGATATGGAAATAAACCGCTTTAAAGCATCCGACGCTGAAGAGATCGTCACTTGGTTTACATCCCTAGAAGACTACGTTCTATGGGGCGGGCGAACATTTGGTTGGCCATTAGAAGCAGCCTCCATCATCGAGAGATCTCAAGAGCCACATGTCGAGCTCTATACCTTTTCTGCATCTAAGTCACACTCTGAACCGAACGCCGATTCAAACGCAAACTCAAACGCCAGGGACTTGCTTGGCTTTATGGAATTTCAACGCATGTCAGACAATGAACTTCGCTTTTGCCGAGTTGCGATTCACCCAAACCAACGAGGCAAAGGGCTTGGGCAATCCATGATAGAAAGTGCATTAGACGCTGCGAAAAAAATCCCTGATGTCACCACCATCACCTTGGCCGTATTCAAGCAAAACCACGGCGCAAAACGCTGCTACGACAAAGCGGGCTTTGAGGTGGTCGACAAAGAGCCGAGCGTGAAAGAGTTCAATGGCAAAACATGGCCCTTGTATCAAATGGAATTAAAACTCTCTTAATTGGCTTTCATTTGATTTGAAGACAATGGCTTAAGCTCCTTTTCATATAGAAATTAGTCCCCATATCATAAAGAATCGCTTTAGTTTGGAACCTCCAATGACCCAAGAAAAATTCGACACTATTTATCAACGTGCGGCTCACCGTAAAGGCGGAGCTACCGAGCTCGAAAAGATTGTTCGTGCGCCCCTTTCCCAAGCCGAGTTATCGCAAATCACCGACGACCGTTGGCTAGCCGCCTTTACCGAAAAGGTATTCCAGTGTGGTATTTCGTGGAATGTGGTGAGAAAGAAATGGCCGCAATTCGAAGAAGTGTTCTTTGAATTCGACATCGAAAAAATGCTGATGCTGCCGAACGAGATGTGGGAGCAGAAAGCACAAGACCCGCGCATTATTCGTCACCTTACTAAGGTGATGACTATCCCTGCCAATGCCACCATGATTCATAATGCCAAGCGTGAGGCGGATTCCTTCTCACAAATGGTTGCCGACTGGCCATCAGAACGTATCACTGAACTTTGGGATTATCTGAAAAAACACGGCAAGCGATTAGGTGGTAATACTGGTGCCTACACTCTGCGCCAAATGGGCAAAGACACCTTCATCTTGTCATCAGATGTTGAAGCACACCTACGCAGTACCGATGTGGTGGATAGCGGCCGTAACACCAAGCGAGCACAAGTCGCGGCAAGTAAGGCTTTCAACGAATGGCAGCAACAATCAGGTCGTAGCCTGAGCGAAATCAGCCAGATCGTGGCGTACAGCTGCGGAGATAATCGCGTCTAGCTTTAGGGCTAATGACTTAAAGCTCTAGTTTGCACACAGTTCCCTGCAAACTAAATATTACAAGTCATTAACAAATAAGCGTGCATCGCACTTTCATCCAGTGGCATTGTATAGATAAATGTATACAATATAGAGTAATACTCATGAATTATTCTCGACCAACCCAACTCGACTAAACAAGGGTCCTTATCTCTATGACAGTTCTCAAAAACTCTGTCTCCAAAGGTGTAAAAACGAAAGTAACAGGCCAGACTCAAGACGATGTTGTTTACTGCCATATCTTCGACGCGATACTAGAACAAAGGCTGCCACCAGCCACCAAATTAAGCGAAGAAGCACTAGCAGAAATCTTTGGCGTTAGCCGTACTATTATCCGCCGTGCCTTGCTGCGCCTCTCCTTAGAACAAGTTGTGGTGATCCGTCCTAACCGAGGTGCTGTGATTGCAGCCCCAACAGTAGACGAAGCCAAGCAGATATTTAAAGCACGTGAAGTGATGGAAATTGCTATCACTGAGCTAGCGGTTAAGAACGCAACCAAAGCCCAAATCGACGAGTGTAGAAAACTGGTCGCGAAAGAGAACTGCGCCTTTGACCAAGGTGACTATGGTTCTGGCTTACGTTTATCTGGTGAGTTTCACATCAAACTGGCTGAAATGGCTGAGAACGCGCCACTGCTGGCTTTCCAACGCAGCTTGGTATCGCAAACCTCTCTGCTTATTGCCCAGTACGAAACGGGCAGCCACTCAAATTGCTCTCTCGATGAGCATGAAGGATTGCTTGATGCGATAGAGTCTGGCGATGAAGAGCAAGCCGTTGACCTAATGCGAGAGCATTTAAGCCACATTCGCTCCAAGCTCAACCTAGACAGCAACACAGCTTCGAGCGACCTGCATGTGGTGTTCTCTGATCTGCTCAAGAGCAAATCATAGTTCTGCTAACTAGATAGCCAAATCTTTTGTTAACAACTTTTTATTAACAAAACAGAAGAGAAGTAAGCCTCAGCGTTTACTTCTCTTTTTTATGCGTAAACCCCTCCTCCATCGTTAGAAAATCACCACTACTTCCCCTGCTCGCCTTGTTATTACTTGCCTGAATGAGGCTATAGAACTGAATAACACCGATGCGCTCACCTCCTTAAACTCCTACAATTTTTGTATACATAGATAAAAACACATTCACACCATTAAACTTACTAAAAGACCGTCAACTCTTTATAAAACAAACAAATAGACAATGAAATAAATTGTATACAATTCAATATGACACTTCATTGTTGCATTTTTGTAAATAAATAGTTGACCGCAGGGTCAGGATGGATAATTATTGACCTAGAAGTCAAAAAGAATACACATGGAAATATGTCGATATACAAGGAGGTCTCTTGATTACTTTTTTGCTCAATCAGGAAATAAGACGTGAAGACAATCTGTCACCTAACATGACAGTGCTCAACTACCTTCGTACCAAGGTTAATAAAACCGGTACAAAAGAAGGTTGTGGGTCCGGTGACTGCGGTGCATGTACGGTAGTTCTCGGTGAAGTGGTTGATGGACAACTGCAATACCGCTCGGTGAACTCTTGCCTGACGTTCGTTTCAGCGCTGCATGGCAAACAACTGATCACGGTAGAAGATCTGCAAAATCGAGATCGCTCTTTGCACCCAGTGCAGAAAGCGGTGGTTGATTTTCACGGTTCACAGTGTGGTTACTGCACGCCGGGCTTCATCATGTCGATGTTTGCACTAGGCAAAAACAAACCCGATGCGAGCAAAGAAGACGTCATGGAATCACTGGCGGGTAACCTATGTCGCTGTACGGGCTACCGACCAATTGTTGATGCAGCGATGTCGCTTTCAACAGACCAACCTTTGATCGACCAGTTCGCTGAGCTCGAACGCAACACCATCAAGAAGCTAGAAAGTATTCAAGACACCGAGGCCAACTTACGCCTTGGTCACCTCACCGCTTTTTCCCCGAAAAGCACTGATGAGCTGGCCAAGCTTTTTCAAGCCCACCCGAACGCTAAGCTGGTTGCTGGCGGTACGGATTTAGCACTGGAAGTGACGCAATTCCATCGTGAGATTGAAACGCTGATCAGCGTAAACCTTGTTGAAGACATGAAGGTATGTAAAGAGACCGACACCGATTTAATCGTTGGCGCTAACCTGCCGATCAGCGATTCTTACGCGCTACTGAAAAAACACTACCCAGATTTTGGTGAACTGTTGCATCGCTTTGCTTCACTGCAAGTACGTAACCAAGGCACCATCGGCGGTAACGTGGCGAATGCCTCGCCTATCGGTGACACTCCTCCTCTGCTGATTGCCCTTAACGCGAAGATCAAACTTCGTTGCGGCGATGAGTCACGCACCATGCCGATTGAAGATTACTTCATCAGCTACAAAGTGACGGCGCAGAAAGAGAGTGAGTTCATTGAACAGATCATCATTCCTAAACCAACTAACGATAGCTTCCGAGCTTACAAGCTGTCTAAGCGTTTAGATGATGACATCTCTGCAGTGTGTGGTGCGTTTGATATTCAAATCGAAGACGGCAAGGTTTCTTACGCTCGTATCGCCTTTGGCGGTATGGCTGCAACACCTAAGCGCGCGGCGCGATGTGAAAATACGTTATTAGGCAAACCGTGGACAGACGCTAATATTAAGTTAGCGATGCAGGAACTGTATAACGATTTTGAGCCGCTATCTGATTTCCGTGCAAGCCAAGAATACCGTTCATTGTCGGCGGCCAACATGCTGCGTCGCTACTTCATTGAACAACAGAACAAAAACAACCAAATCGAAACAAGGGTAACGTCTTATGTCTAAATCAAATTCCTCTGTTCACAAGAGCAATGCGATGACCCACGAAGAGATGGTTACCATTGCAAAACAAGACCTAAAAACTGGCGTAGGTAAAAGCGTTAAACACGACAGTGCAGCCAAGCAAGTCACGGGCGAAGCGGTATACATTGACGACCGCCTAGAGTTCCCAAATCAGCTGCACGTATACGCACGCCTGAGCACTCAAGCACACGCGAACATCACTAAGATAGATTTATCACCGTGTTACGAATTTGAAGGCGTGGCAATTGCCATTCAAGCGAAAGACGTACCGGGTGAACTGGATATTGGTGCAATTCTTCCTGGTGACCCACTGCTTGCCGATGGCAAAGTAGAATACTACGGTCAACCTGTGATTGCCGTGGCAGCTAACGATTTAGAAACCGCACGTAAAGCCGCACACGCTGCAATCATTGAATATGAAGAACTGCCTGCGATTCTTGATGTAAAAGAAGCGCTAGAGAAAGAACACTTCGTCACAGAGAGCCACACTCAACAACGTGGTGACTCGAAAGCCGCACTGGCAAAAGCAAAACACGTGATCTCTGGTGACCTAGAGATCGGCGGCCAAGAACACTTCTACCTAGAAACTCAAATCAGTAGCGTGATGCCAACCGAAGACGGCGGCATGATCGTGTACACCTCGACTCAAAACCCGACCGAAGTTCAAAAACTGGTTGCGGAAGTGATTGGCGTACCAATGCACAAAGTCGTGATTGATATGCGTCGTATGGGCGGTGGTTTCGGTGGTAAAGAGACTCAAGCAGCCTCTCCAGCGTGTATGGCTGCGGTTATTGCTCACCTCACCGGTCGCCCAACCAAAATGCGTTTGCTGCGCAGTGAAGACATGCAGCAAACCGGCAAACGACACCCGTTTTACAACCAATACACCGTCGGTTTTGACGACAATGGAGTGATTCAAGGTGCCGACATTACCGTTGCAGGTAACTGTGGCTACTCACCAGACTTATCAAGCTCTATTGTCGACCGTGCGATGTTCCACTCAGACAACGCTTATTACCTAGGCGATGCAACTGTGGTCGGTCATCGATGCAAAACCAATACCGCATCGAACACCGCTTACCGTGGTTTTGGTGGCCCGCAAGGCATGATGACGATTGAACACATCATGGACGAGATTGCGCGTTACCTGAAAAAAGATCCTTTGGAAGTACGTAAGGCGAACTACTACGGCGAAGAAGGCCGTAACGTGACCCATTACTACCAAACCGTTGAAGACAACTTTTTACCTGAGATAACCGAACAGCTTGAACGCAGCAGTGACTACCACGCACGTCGTAAAGACATCGCTGAGTTCAACAAGCAGAGCCCTATCTTGAAGAAAGGCCTTGCGATCACACCAGTGAAATTCGGCATCTCGTTTACTGCGACTTTCTTGAACCAAGCAGGTGCGCTCATCCATATCTACACCGATGGCAGTATTCATTTGAATCATGGTGGTACGGAAATGGGGCAAGGCTTGAACATCAAAGTGGCACAAATCGTTGCACAGGAGTTCCAAGTCGATGTCGAACGTATCCAGATCACCGCTACAAACACAGACAAAGTTCCGAACACATCACCAACCGCAGCCTCATCGGGCGCCGACCTCAACGGTAAGGCCGCGCAAAACGCCGCAATAACGATTAAGCAGCGCCTGATCGACTTTGCTTCTTCACACTTCAAAGTGTGGCCTGAAGAGGTGGTGTTTAAGAACGGCATGGTGCAGATCCGCGACGAGATCATGACCTTCAACTCGTTTGTTGAACTGGCTTGGTTTAATCAAATTTCGCTGTCGAGCACTGGCTTCTACCGCACTCCGAAGATCTATTACGATCACGAGAAAGCGCGCGGTCGTCCGTTCTACTACTACGCGTATGGCGCATCTTGTTCAGAGGTTATCGTCGATACTCTAACCGGCGAAAACAAGATTCTACGTGTCGATATTCTGCATGACGTGGGTGCTTCACTGAACCCTGCAATTGATATCGGCCAAGTCGAAGGTGGCTTTGTGCAAGGTGTCGGTTGGTTAACCACGGAAGAGTTGGTTTGGAACCAACAAGGCCGCTTAATGACCAATGGCCCGGCAAGCTACAAGATCCCAGCGATTGCCGATATGCCAATTGATTTCAGAACGCACCTTTTGGAAAACCGCAGCAACCCAGAAGACACCGTCTTCAATTCGAAAGCCGTGGGTGAACCCCCTTTCATGTTGGGTATGTCGGTATGGAGCGCACTGAAAGATGCGATTAGCTATGTTGCTGCCGATGGCGCGATTCCCAAGCTCAACACACCTGCAACGCCAGAACGTATTCTGATGGCGATACAGGAAGTAACTGAAACGGCTCCGACTTCGGTCGATGCTCAATCAGAAACGGCTTAGGGCGTAATAAACAGCTAGGGAAGCATAAAAGGGATTTAGGAGGACATATGTTTAAGGATAATTGGATTCACGAACTGGCAAAACTGGAAGAGAACTACGAACCGTGTGTGATGGTGACGGTGCTCGAAGACAGAGGTTCCGTTCCACGCGATGCGGGCACCAAAATGCTTGTCACTCGTGACCGAATCATCGCTACGATTGGTGGTGGTCACCTTGAACATGTGGCCACTAAAATGGCGCGTGAAATGCTGATTGCCAGTGAAAAGTCACTCAAAGTGGAACGCTTCAACCTAGGCGCTCGCTTAGGCCAGTGTTGTGGCGGAATGGCAACGCTAAGCTTTGAACCGATTGGCACTCAGCAGAACCACCTTGTGCTGTTTGGCGCAGGACATGTTGCCAAAGCGCTGCTGCACATTGTCGCGACTCTGCCTTTCCGTGTGACCTGGATTGATGAACGTGAAGAAGTGTTCCCTGAAACGCTGCCACACGGTGTTAAAAAGCTTGTTTCAGACGATCCGGTTGGTGAAGTAAAACACATGCCACCGAACAGCTATTACCTAGTGATGACGCACAACCACCAGCTCGATTTTGACCTAACCAAAGCCATTATCGACCGTGAAGATAGCCGTTACTTCGGCATGATCGGCTCGCTCACTAAGCGCAAGAAGTTCGACTTCCGCTTAGAGCAACGCGGCTACAGCCAAGAGCAAATTGAAACCATGATTTGCCCGATTGGCATTAGTGCTGTGAATGGCAAACATCCTGCCGAAATTGCGGTATCGGTTGCGGGTGAACTGATCGCACACTATCAAGGCCAAGCACTTGAACAAAAGCGCCCAACCAAACAATATCGAAATCAGGATTTGACCGATCAACACAGTCAACCAAGCGACGTAGGCGAACCACCATTGGAAGAGAAGATCGCCTAACACAAGTCGCAAAGCTTCAGTGGCCATAACGTCGCTGAAGTCATTAAAAGGAAGTAAACATGACAACGCAACGCAAAGCTTATCGCGCCAGCATTTTACACAGCGTCGCCGACCCAAAAGACGTCGGTATCGATGAGTCTTACGACTATTTTGAAGACGGTGTTTTAGTGGTTGAGAACGGCCATGTAGTCGACCTCGGGCATGCCGACGAGGTATTAGCTCGCCAACCTAAAACACTCGAAGTAAAAGAATACAAAGACAAGCTGATCACCTCTGGCTTTATTGATACGCACATCCACTACCCTCAAACAGGGATGATCGCGTCTTACGGTGAACAGCTACTAGATTGGTTAGAGAACTACACCTTCCCAGAAGAAAAACGCTTTAAAAACCCAGTCTACGCACACAAAGTGGCGAAGCTATTCCTAGACGAATTGGCAAGCAACGGCACCACTACTGCACTGGTTTTTGGCACGGTACACAAAGAGTCGGTTAACGTGTTCTTCGAAGAAGCTGAGAAACGTAACCTACGCATGATTGCAGGTAAGGTATTAATGGATCGCAATGCGCCAGACTACCTCACCGACACACCAGAATCTGGCTATGCCGACTCCAAGGAACTGATTGAGAAATGGCACAACCGCAGCCGTTTGCTTTACGCGGTGACACCTCGTTTTGCGCCAACCAGTACACCAGAGCAACTTGCTACTGTCGGTAAACTGCTAGAAGAATATCCAGACGTGTACATGCACACTCACCTTTCTGAAAACGAGAAAGAGATCGAGTGGGTGAAATCGCTGTTCCCAGAGCGTGACAGTTACCTAGATGTCTATGACCATTACGGACTACTTCACAAACGTTCGGTATTTGCTCATGGTATTCACCTATCAGATTGCGAATGTAAACGCCTTGCTGATACTGAATCTGCCATCGCCTTTTGCCCAACTTCGAACTTATTCTTAGGCTCTGGCCTATTCCGATTACCAGAGATGGAAGAACACGGCATTCGTGTCGGCGTCGGTACTGATGTTGGCGCAGGCACCAGCTTCTCGATTCTGCAAACCATGAGTGAAGCGTACAAGATCATGCAGTTACAGCATAAGAAGCTCCACCCAGCTAAATCGCTGTTCTTGGCCACACTAGGCGGTGCTCGCTCGCTGCATCTAGAAGACAAGATTGGTAACTTGGAAGTCGGAAAAGAAGCGGATTTCGTGGTGTTGGATCTACACGCAACTCAGCTGATGCGCTTTAGAATGGAACAAGCCACCAAACTGGAAGAGAAGCTGTTTGTACTGATGAGTTTGGGTGACGACAGAACCGTTAGCGAGACTTACATCTATGGCGAAAAGGCCTACGATGTGAACTTCAAAGATTACAAGAAGCTCGTTAGTTAGGCTTAAAACCGAGTAACAATCGCTAGACAGCGACAAGTCGTCGTTAATTAAAAATCCGTCCAGATTTATCTAGCCTTTAAAGACCAGTTGCTGATGCCACTGGTCTTTTTTGTACTTCATTCAAAGAAATATAAATTAACCGTTCACAGACAACGATCTTCGGTGACGCCAAGTCATTATATTGATAGGTTAATGTTTATACATTTCGACTTCATACTTCACTTTAGCGTCTCTCTAAAACATTCGTTTATCAGCTAAATGGAAGCACCCAATCTAGAAAGGAATTCTATGTTCGAACAGGTCGTCAGCATTCTGTTTCCCGTTTTTGCTTTAGCCAGTGCTGGCTTTGCTGTGGGTCGTTGGCTCAAGCCCGATTTCAAACCGATCAATCGCATCAACATGGATGTTTGTATCCCTGCTTTGGTGTTTGCCTCGCTGACCACCATGCCTCTCGACACAGAGCAATTGCCACTCATCACCGCTTCTTTGGTTGCGGTGTTAGTGCCCGCTTTATTGATGATACCAATCTGTAAGATCTTTAAGCTCAATTTCAAAGCTTGGGCTCCGCCACACATGTTTCGTAACAGCGGTAACCTTGCGATTCCTCTATTCACCTATACCTTTGGTGAGAGTGCACTAGCCCCAGCAGTACTGTTGTTTGTGGTATCGGCGTGTGTTCATATTAGTGTAGGTTTGGCGCTCCTAAGCGAAGGTAACCCAATCAAACAGATCCTCAAGATGCCAATATTTTTAGCGGCTGCATTAGCGATGACGCTCAACCTGTCTGGCATTACAGTGTGGAATCCAATCTACGAAGCCACATCGTTACTTGGCCAAGCAGCCGTGCCTATCATGCTGTTATCGCTGGGTTCGCAAATGGTGAACTTGAAGCTAAGCGGACTCAAAGTAGGCTTACTGTGCACGGCTCAATCGCTGTTCACAGGGGGCATCGCCTTTGCCATCATCTACTTCTTTATTCCACTGCCTACACTGCACCTACAGATGATGGTGCTGTTCACCATGCTGCCACCCGCCGTGATGAACTACCTGTTCGCAGAAAGGTTCAATGTCGAGCCGCCTAAAGTCGCGTCTATGGTGTTGTTCGGCAACTTCCTGAGCGTGGTGACTTTGCCTATTTTGCTGTCGTTCGCGCTGTCTATGTCACCTTAAAGAATCGAGAACCCTCAGGTTTAGGACCTTGAAAACTTAGCCAATAAATAAAAAGGGAGCGCAACTTAGCAAAGTTGAGGCTCCCTTTTTAGAATGTATTTTTTGTTTCTCTTACACTGTGTTTCTCTCAGCAAGCACTTCCTTGAAAGCAAACATGCCATTGAGTGCCGAAGGGAATCCCGCATACACCGACATCTGCAATATCACTTCTTTAATCTCTTCCTCGCTGCACCCAACATTGAGTGCCGCATTCAAATGCACCTTAAGCTGAGGCGCACAATTGCCGAGCGCAGTGAGAGCTGCCACGGTCGCAATCTCTCGCGATTTCAAATCCAAACCGGGGCGTGAATAGATGTCACCAAAGGGATATTCGATTGTATATTTGGCAAGATCGGGGCAGATGTCTTGCAGGCTGTCGATAACCTGTTGCCCTGCTTCTCCGTCGATATGATTAAGTCTTTCTAAGCCAATGTCGAAACGTGATTGATTCATGTGTCTGTTCCTGTATTTATAGTTCACAGGAACACCTTACAAGTTAGAGTCGACTCTAAGTCAACGGACTTTTCCATCTCGATACAAACTAATTTTTTGCTCTAGCGCAGCCAGATGCTTTTGCTGTTCTTCAATATGGGCTCGCAAATTCTGTTGATGTTGTTCCAGCAACACTTGGCGCTGCGAAACAGATTCTGGCCCTAATTCCCTTAGCTTTGCGTATTCTAAAATCTCATCCAGTGGCATAGCGGTGTCTTTCAGCCGCTTCACGAACTCAATCCAAGTGACGTCCTTCGATGTATAGACTCGATGCCCGCTACTGTTTCGCTGAACATTTTTCAACAAGCCGATTTTTTCATAGTAGCGAAGCGTGTGGGCTGACAAACCCACCAACCGAGAAAACTCACTCACATTCATTACTTCACCTTTTCTATCTGGGTATAGGAAAACTATGCGCACTTATCTAATTTGAGCTCTGCAGTCACTTTCGTCAAACGCAACGCAATAGCGAAACAGACTAAGTAAGGACTCACATACCAGAAGAGGCTTTCTAATGGCTGCTTCACCTGCGCTTCTCTGGTTTTTATGTATTGGTTTTTCTGCTTCTCATACTGACTCAGCATACCACTCACCCACACAGCATCACTTTCAACCAGCGACACGCTCGGCGCAGGAACCGTAAAATCCGATGCGTTGGGTAACAAGGTGAAATCGACATCTTTGAACGTGATTGCCGTGTTCAAATACCACAAACACGCTTCATGGTGCTGAGCGTGATTATCTAAAGATGGTTGACCGGTGCAGGTATCACTTCGCAGCTTATCCAAAGAAAACTGCTGAACCGATTCTAAAATCGCCACCGCTCTGGTTTGTTCTGTTTCAACCCAATCACCCGCTACTTTCGCACGAATCTCAGACACTGCACCCAGCATCCCGATACCTGCCAAGAACGGCCATAGATAATCCATAAGCTTCCATTTGCGTCGGCTCAAGTTGAACCCACACCAAATCGGAAGATGAAAAAGGAGCGTTAGCCCAAGCGATAGCAAAACGAAATTCAAGGAGCTAGAGAGCATGAGTTCGCTATCAAAGAAGTTCTTCATAATGAGAGACTTGCCTGTATAACAAAGAGAAATTTGATACTAAATTCGATATTTGGAAAGAGTGTAAGGGGAAAGTAAAAACAGCACCAACAATTGGCGTTGGCGCTGTTTATTTAAGCATGTAGCTAACGAGACAGAACTTACTTCGGAATTATTCGATAGTACTGAAATCTAGGTTTCTAGGTATAGCTACACTAACAACCTGAGTGCCTGCTATTAAGCTGACTCTTATACACAAA